>CACYDY010000236.1 GCA_902773245.1 uncultured Ruminococcus sp. | reverse complement strand
GCCAGCTTTTTGAAAAAAGCTGGGCAAAATCTTTAATTGTCCTCTTTCAAACTCTTTGAGCAATTTTTAAAATTGCTCATTTATAAGTGATAAATTTTTTACCCCGGCTTCACTGCATCAACGTCAGTTTTGGGTAAAATATATAAGGTGTATCTTATGTTCAAAAAAAGGCAAAAGAAACATGAATATGTGGAAAACAGAGTTAAAGCTTCATATTCTGAAAACAAGCGAAATCTCAAATTCAGTATAAAATTCAACAAAAGATTTGCAAAAAAGAGCGATCTGCATTCCCTCGGAAAACTCAGAGAGGAGCTTCACAAATTCAAGCTTCCGGGAAAAGAGCCGTATATTATCACTGCCGGCGATTCGATAGTCGGCAGCCGGGAAAGTCAGCAGGACAGCTTTTTTGTCACAAAGTCATCTGCGATATCACCGTTTCGGCTGACAAGGTCGTTTGCGGTCGTGTGCGACGGCATGGGCGGACTCGAAGCCGGTGATCGCGCAAGTCTTACGGCTGTTTCAATGATGAAGCTTGCCGTGGACAAATTACCGACAAAAAAAGTCGACATTCCCCGTTTCTTTTCCGAAATGCTTGACTACATAGACTACGAAATAAACCACTGGAACGATCTGAAAACGGAAAAAGGTTCGGGAACAACGCTTGTTTCCGTTCTCATTGAGAATAAAAGACTTTACTGGGCAAGCGTCGGCGACAGCTCCATTTTCATGTTTCAGGACAATGAGCTGAAAAAAATTACAAGCGAACATAACTACAAAATGTATCTCGACAGGCTTGTCGAAAGCGGAAAGATAACGCAGCGGCAGGCGGACAGCGATCCTCAGCAAAAGGCTCTTTTGAGTTATCTCGGAATGGGCGGAGTTGCGTATCGTGATATTAATTCAAAGCCATATGTTATGAAAAACGGCGATCTTCTTCTGCTTTGCACCGACGGAGTCACCGATGTGCTTTCGGAAGATGAAATAGCCGCCATACTGAGAGAAAGCCTTGACGATGTCTATGAATGCTGTAAAAAAATAACGGCTGCCGTGGCGCAAAAAAACTCCTCGGTTCAGGACAACGCAACGGCAGCAATATTGCAGTATGTCGAATAAGATTCGCTGATATTTTCCCCTCCGCCTCGTGCGGCGAGTACCGTTTAGCAGCAAATTCTGACGCAGACGAGAAAATCACCTGACACGGAAATCAGATGCGCTTGCTGCCCTGTCGGGGATTCCCCACCGTTCTTCGACTGCCGTTGTCAGTTTCCTAAAGGGAAAACTTACAGGCAGACGTCAAAGCACGAAAGCCGCCCATTTTCAAAGGAGATGTCCCCGGGACAGAGGGGCTATGTGAGTTTTATAAATCATACTGCTCCATGGTATAACAAAAAAACAATCGGTTCTGAAACGAATCCGATTTTTATTAATCGTAATAATTTGAAAGGAGTCTTTGAATGAAAAGATGCCTGAATTGCCGCAAAACCTACGAAGAGGAGCTGTCGGAATGCCCGCACTGCGGATATCGTCCCCGTTCCAAGGCGGCTGTCAGAAGCAGCAAGGAAACAACGCAGGAATTTGATGCGGTCAAAGATACAAAAACCTACAAAAAAACCAAACCGAAAAACATCTATGCTTCTTCGAGGCATGCCGGTGCATTCTACCTTCAAGGCGGCGAGCGGCTCAACAAACGCTACTCCGTTCTGAGCGTGATGGGCTTCGGAGCTTTTGGAGTCGCATACGAATGCTTTGACAGCTTTAACCAAGCAAATGTCGTTATCAAGGAGTATATGCCCTCGTATCTTGTAACAAGAGATTCAAACGGCAGAGATGTCGTTCCGCTTTCCGACGAGGCAGAAGTCACTTTTTCAATAGGAGCGGATTCTTTTATTGACGAAAGCAACAAATTAAACGACAACGACGTAAAATGTGTTCCCAAAATGGTAGAATGCTTTAAGCAGAACAACACCTCCTACGTTGTGACGGAGCTTGTTCACGGCGAAGCTTTAAGTTCCATAATAAAACGCAAGGGAAAGCTCTCCTACCATGCCGCCATAACAATTATCACAAGCGTGCTGCAGGGACTGAGAAAGCTGAACAAAGTCGGAATTATCCACGGAGATATCTGCCCCGACAACATTATTGTGACATCATCGAGCGAAACGTATCTTCTGGACTATAATCTCTCCGATTTCAACAAAAACGTCTACACCCAGCGTGATTCCGGAAAGCTTCGAGCAGGCTACAGCGCATTGGAAATGTACTACATGAACATGGAGCAGGGTCCGTGGACGGACGTTTACGCCGCAGCGGCAACAATGTATAAAATGCTTACCGGAGTGACCATTCCCTCTGCGATAAAAAGAAAAACAAGCGATTCGCTCTCCTCCGTTTCAAAGCTTGGCATACCCATAACCCCGGGCGCAGAAAAAGCAATGTTCAAGGCGCTCAAGGTTGATTACGAAAAAAGAACAAAAAACCCCGAGGATTTTCTAAACGGTCTGATGGGCGACGGCTTTGATAATCTTTCGGTTGAAAAAACTCCAAAGCCTGCCGCTCCTTCACGTCCGATCTCCCGAACGCCCGAAGCGCAAAGAAGCTATAATTCCTCAAATCCGAACAAGATATTAAACGGTATTTTAATTTTCTTGGTGCTTGCAATTATTGCCGTGGTTATCTGGCTTTTTATTGCGGGAATTTTTACTCTCCCCTCGGCAGTCACCGATTTTCTCGGAAAAAAGACCGATGATCTGATACCCGACACCACAAGCATATTTGAAAGAAAAACCGAAACCGACACCGAGATCGACATCGACACCGATTCAAGCGATGATGAAAACGATGTATTTTATGAGGAGCCATCGTCACAAGAAGAGGAAAATACATCTTCAAAAAGTCTTTTTAACATTGACAGCAGACTTGAAGATCTCGAAAGCTACATTGACAGCGGTATGTCGGCAGTGGAAAGCTTTTTCGGAAACGACACGTCAAGCTACGCCGAGGATTACAGCTACGATGACGGCAACGATGTTTATTATGACGACCCGAATGATTACGAGGACTACAACGAAGCTTACTCTTCCGAACCGGAATATTATTCCGATGTCACTTCGGAAGTCGAACCACCCTCAAACGACGAACAAACCTCGGCAAACCCTATCAGTGATTTTGTAAACGGCATAATAAACCGGTAAACAAAACATAACTATTAAGGAAAAAGGAGAAGAAAAGATGAAAAAATTTAAGAGTATTTTTCTAACGATCGCAGGCTTTTTTGTAATGATGATCTCAACGCAGATCTCTGCCTGCGCTGCGGAAATATCCGCTGTGACAACGGGTGACGGCAAAACATACACGGCATTGGCTGTTCTTGCGGTTTCGATCATAGTCGTTGTACTTATGCTTGTTTTAAAGAAAAAAGATAAAGACGATTAAATTCGTCAAACAAACAAAAACTTGTCCGAATGATCGGGCAAGTTTTTTTGTTTCCAAGAGATCAAGCGAATAATTTGGGCAAATACTTCTGAAAAGGAATACCATAATTTCTGTCGTCTATCGCCGAAAAGGACTCTTCAAGGACTCCACAAACGAAATCGGACGCTTTTTTGGCGGCATCAAACACAGACTCTCCCCTAAGCATCGAACCGCATAAAACCGAAGTAAAGATGTCGCCTGTTCCGCTGTAGCTTGTGCCGAATCTTTTTGAAGATACACATTGATAAACGCCTTTCTTTGCTGTCAAATTAACAATATTGCCGTCATGATCCAAAATACCCGTAACGACAATCGCCTTGGTAGTATCATTAAGAAGCCGGCAGCAAAGGTCGTCAATCACGGAAAACTTTTTTTCATCTTCAAGATTGTCAACTGTGTGATAATCCGTATCTGTCAACAGACACAGTTCGGTTAAATTCGGGGTTATCACGGTTGACATACTCACAATTTCGCTTATTGCAAATTTTAACCTTTCAGAGTAAAAGCTGTGACTGTTTCCGTTATCCCCCATAATCGGATCGGCAAAAACTACAGTGTTTTCATTTTTAAACTCAGAGATAAAACGTCCCGCAAAATCAGCCTGAGCGGCATTCGCCAGAAAACCTGAATAAATTGCGTCAAAGCTTGGATTGATTCTTTTAAATGAAACAAAAAAACTGTCCAGGCTATCCGAACAATCTATCATTGAGTAATTCCTGAATCCCGTCTGAGCGGACAAAACCGCTGTCGGAATAAAGCAGCATTCCATTCCCATAGCGGACAATATCGAAATATTAGCATTTGCCGAGCAGTTTCCCAACCCCGAGATATCGGTTATAAGGGCTATTCTTTTCATAACACTCACCTTCCTTGAAAATATTCCCCAAAGAAACATTATTATTTCACAAAATTATAACACAGTTTTGAATGACAGTCAACCGTGCGGATAATAATAATAATAACATACCGAAAGCGATAAACAAACATTATCAAAATGAAAGAAAGGTAAAATCATGGAAATAAGAACAGACCTTGCCCTGGAAGCAAAAGAGCTTGTAAACGAAAAAATAGACGGACTTGAGGTTTCAACGGACTACGAAGATAAAATAAAAATCACAAAAATGAAAATCGTTAACCAACAGGCTGCGAACCGACTCGGAAAAGAGAAAGGAACATATATAACCTGTGAATTTAAGGCGCTAACCGACGAATTTACATCGGCAGACAAAAAGCTCACCGTTATCGGCGATCAGCTTCGAAGCGTTATCCCGCCCCGAGGAAACATTCTCGTGGTGGGTATCGGCAACCATAATATAACCCCTGACGCACTCGGGCCGAAAGCGGCTTCAAAGGTGCTTGCAACCAGACACATCACCGGCGGTCTTGCGGCTGCGCTTGGTTTTGACAATTTGAGAAGCGTGTGTGTTGTCACTCCGGGAGTTCTCGGTCAAACAGGAATAGAAGTCGGCGAGCTTGTCAAGGGAATAATTCGCAGCGCAAACATTCAAGCGATAATAGCCATAGATTCGCTTGCTTCGAGAAAGCTGAAACGATTGGGCTGCACCGTTCAGATCTCCGACACGGGAATAGCTCCCGGAGCCGGAATAGGAAATCATCGGAATATTCTCAACAGCGCAACCATGGGAGTCCCCGTCATCAGCATGGGAGTTCCGACAGTAGTTGACGCAGCCACGCTTGCGGCGGATCTTCTGTATCCGAATGACGACTTCGACAATGAAAAGCTTCGTGACAGCCTGCTTCAAAAATTCAAAGAAATGGTTGTGACCCCAAGAGAGATCGACCTTCTGATAGACCGTGCTTCACAGCTTATAGGAATGGCAATAAATCTTGCGCTCCAGCCCGAACTGAGCTGTGAAGATCTTTTTTCTCTCGTGAGATGACCGCCGTCATAATACTCGAAAGCGTTAAGATTTACTCTTTTCTTTCTCAGACCGTTAATTCGCTTTGCTGCTGCCTGTTTTGATTTTCACCAAAAAGTATCATTTTATATTTGCTTTGATTTATACTATAAATGAGCAATTTTGAAAACTGCACAAAAAAGCTTTAAAGAGGACAATTGAAGTTTTTGCCCCGCTTTTTTCAAAAAGCAGTCGGTTTCCAAAGGCAGAGCCTTTGGTCGCCGTCGTGCCGCCGGTGAAACACCCCATCGTTTAAATTATGAACAATGCATATAAATCCCAAAAACAGGAATAATAAAAACGGTGATATTCTATGTTCATATCTATTATAAGAACAGCGATTCTTTATTCTTTGATAATAATAGCCGTCAGATTCATGGGAAAACGTCAAATCGGCGATCTCCAAACGACCGAGCTTGTTGTGACAATGCTGCTGTCGGACATTGCGTCACTCTCGGTCGAAAACGCCTCAAAGCCCCTGCTTAGCGGTCTTTTGCCGATGACTGTGCTGGTGGTTTGCGAGGTATTCTTGTCGGGAGCAATGCTAAAAAACTCTTTTCTCAGAAAAACGATCTGCGGCAGACCGATCATAGTTATAAACGACGGCGAAATACAGCAAAAAGAGCTGAAACGACTGAGAATGTCGGTTGACGATCTTTCTGAAAGCCTGCGTCAGCAAGACGTTTTCTCATTTGACGACGTTCTTTTCGGAATAGTGGAAACCAACGGAAAACTGAGCGTTATGAAAAAGCCCGAAAAAGAAAACCCAACAAACGAAGATTTGAAAATAAAAACAGAGAACAAAGGAATCGAAACCGTTATCATAAGCGACGGAGAGTTCTCACGGCTTTCCATGCAGCTTTGCGACGTGGACGAGAAATTCGTAAAAAAGATACTCGCAAAAGAAAAAATTGATCAAAAGGACGTTTTTATTATGACCCTTAACATGAAAAAAGAATACAATATAATAAAAAGAAGTGATGACCTGTGACAAAAGTCAAAACCGCAATGCTGATCACACTGCTGATTCTGTCAACGGCATTTATCGAACTAAAAATCACAAAAGACTCCTCCGAGCAAATGCTCGAAATAACCTCAAAAACCGAGCGATCCGCAAAAGACCGTTCCGACAACACAAAACAGCTGTGCATGGAAATGAAAGACACATGGCAAAAATACAAATCAAAGCTTGGATTTTTTATGACACACTCCGAAATCGACCAGATAGACATTTCCATTGAAAACATAAACCGTTACTGCGACCAGGGAAATTACGCAGAGGTCTACGTTGAATGCGGAGAATTAAAAAACAGAACCGCCGCGCTCGGCGACGGTGAAAAAATAAGTTTTTACAATCTGTTTTGATAATTTGATAATTAGCAAAGCCGTTACAATATCACACAAATCAATCCGTTGCAGCCGTCATTGATAATGCGTTCGATAGTTTCGTTGATCTTTGCTCTTGCGTCGCTTGGCATTCGGTGGAGCTTGTTGTGAAGCCCTTCGTTCACAAGCTCATGAAGCGATTTTCCGAAGATGTTGGATTCCCAGATTTTTACGGGATCCTCTTCAAATTCGTTTAGCATAAACATAACAAGATCTTCCGACTGCTGTTCCGAGCCTACAATGGGGGTGAGTTCGGTTGTGATATTGGTTCTCAGCATATGAATCGAGGGAGCGGACGCCCTGAGCTTTATGCCATATTTGCTGCCTTGTTTAATAATCTTCGGCTCTTCAAGCGTAAGCTCTTCCATTGACGGCATAACTATTCCGTAGCCTGTTTCCATAACATCGTCATATGCAGATTTTATCTTGTTATATTCCGTTCTCATTTTTGTCAGTTCCACAATAATACGCAGCATATCGGACTCATCTGCAATATCAATGCCTGTTTTCTCACCGATAACCTTACAAAACAGCGTTTTGTCAAGATCTACTCTCAGCCTTGCTTTTCCCCTGCCGAGATCGACCGAGGTAATATCGGCATTTGTAATATACTCACAGTTTTTCAAACGACTGCACGAATCTGCGATCTGACGTATCTTTTCGATACCGGACGCACAGTTTTGAATACTTGTGAATACCTCGCTTTTCAGCCAATGCTCTTTTTCAAGAGAAGTAACCCATTTGGGGATATCAATGCCGATTTCCCTGACAGGAAATTCGAAGAGTATCTGCGACAAAATACGCTTTATCTCATTCTCGTCAAGCTCAAGACAATTCACCGGTGCAACGGGGATCTCATATTTTCGGCTGAGATTTTCCGCAAGCAGCTGTGAGCTTTTAGAAGTCGGATCGGTGCAGTTGAGCAGAATAATAAACGGCTTGTTAAGATCCTTTAGCTCTTTTATTACTCTTTGTTCGGCTTCTTCGTACTCTTCTCGGGGAATGTCAGTGATCGAGCCATCTGTTGTGACGACTATTCCAACGCTCGAATGATCCGTAATAACCTTTTGAGTACCGATCTCCGCCGCCATATTAAACGGTATTTCTTCGTCATACCAAGGAGTTTTCACCATTCGGGGCTGTTCGTCCTCGATGTACCCCAACGCACTGGGAACGATATATCCAACGCAGTCGATCATTCGCACCTTGAACGAAACATTGTCCTCAAGTCTGATCTCCACGCTGTCCTCGGGAATAAACTTCGGCTCAGTAGTCATTATTGTTCTTCCTGCCGAGGACTGCGGAAGTTCGTCAACCGCACGTCGGCGGAGAGCTTCATCGGGAATATTCGGAATAACCAAGGTGTCCATAAAACGTTTGATAAAAGTTGATTTTCCTGTTCTCACACCGCCCACAACGCCTAAATAGATCTGTCCGCCTGTTCTCCTTGAAATGTCTTGATAAATATTTCTTTCTTCCAACTCTGTAACCTCCGTATTTGAAACATTTGATATGTTCAATTCTATGCGGAGAGTTTTTTTGCTATGACATTTTTTTGATAATAATTATTTATATCAAACCACATTGGAAACAGCCTTAATGATTAGCAATAGGTAAAGCTTTGCAGGGGTTCGATGACTGCGTCCCCGAACCCCTGCTTACTCGCTCAATTTTTTATTAAGTAGTGGATAGTAATTATCAAATATCGCTTAAAAACTATTATTTAGGAATCTTCAAAACCGACTCATAAACTCTCTTGCAGCTATCCTCGTCAAAGTAAGGATAAAACTCCTCAATTCTCTTTACATAAACGGGATCGTTTTTGCAGTCGTTTTCAATAACCTTTATCATAGCATTGACAACGCCGTCAAGATCGTAGCACACAGGCCCGAAGCCGTTATCCTCATAACTGAAATAACCCTTCTTGTAGGCATGCTCACCCTCGAAAAATTCGTCCTTGTCAAACTGAGAATAAACTATAGGCTTCTTGAGATAAGCAAAATCAAAGAATACGCTCGAATAGTCCGTCACAAGAAGCGACGCTGTGGTGAACTCCTTCTGATAATCAACGTAACCGTGATTAACGGTGAAAACATCATTCGGAGTAAAGTCGACATACTGCTTTGTGTGCGACGGGTGCATACAGAAAAGACCCTTGTAGCCGTGTTTTTTCATGCAGTCGCAAAGCCGCTTGTCGCTGATAAGGGCATTATAAAAGCGGAAATACTCCGTATCCTTGAAGCCGTTGAAATAAATACTCTCACCCGTTATCGGATTGTAGCTGCCCTTGATTGACTTTCTCCACGTAGGGATAACGAGAATCTTCTTTTCGGGCTGCTCGTTTTCTGCGGCTTTCTGCATACGCATAAGATTGTCATGTCTTGGGAATCCCGAAAGTATAGGAATATCCGGTGTGTAATAATAGTCCTTTGCACAGAACGACTTGTATTCGGGGCGTCCTGCCGTAACAAGAGCTTTGATATTCTTGTTGTACTTGTTGACCCAGTCCGAAAGATCGTCCTTGGTAACTCCGTGCTGTAAGAACACATAGTCAAAATTGTAAAGATCGGCGAGGAACTTTTTGTCGTTTCTGAATGCGTTGATAACGTATTCGTTTCCGCTTGAGGAGATGATCTTATCTGCCAAAAGGAAATAAATTCTGTAAACCGGAGTATCATAAGGAATAACCTTTCCGATTTTCTTCATCTTTCCGTAGTCCTCGCTGGTCTTGTCGATATAGTAGAAAGGCTTGACCTTTTTGTCCTTTAGCGACGTGATATATTTAAACAAATGCTCGCCGTTGTCGTTTGCTTTGTTCACACGGTCGGAAATAAGCCAGATCTTGTCCTTGTAGATCTTGTGGAAGAAATCATAAAGAATACGATACTTAATAAGATATCCCTTGTTTTTCTTTTTCAAGGTCTTTCTGTAAAGGCGTTCAAGCTTTCTTTTAATGCCCGCTTTGTACGGAACGGTTTTCAAAGCCTTGTCTTCAATGGTGAGAATGTAGTCGTCTTTTACGTAATAACCGTTCTCAACATCGGGAATATGAGCAAATTTTCCGAGTCCGAACGAAATGTTGATATCATGGTCTTTAACTTTGATAAAAAGACTTACGTTATTCTCTTCGCCGTTTTTGAGAGGAACTTCAAACTTGACTCCTCTTCCCTTGTAGACAACTCCGTCAAGCGCTTCCTCGTCAAATTTTGTGCATTCATAATACTCGGGGCGATAAACTCTGCCGTCCGATTCGATGTAAAAATCATACATATCCTCAGGCAGGAAGCAGTTGTCCTTTCCTTCAAGATACAGAACATTATCACGAACATCAATAAAATGGAAAATAACCACCGTCTTGGCGCTTTTGAAATTCACAACGGGAACGTTCTTGTAAAGCAGCTTGTTGTGATCAAACAACAGTTCTTTTCTGACATCGGTGTCATATTTGAGCGACAGCGCGTACATCTTCATATTGACATACATACTTTTCTGATTTAAAATTATCAAATCGTCAATTTGCTTGATGCATTCAACAAGATTCTCTCTGTATTTGCTGTAAGCATCATCGTCAAGAAGACGTCTGACAGGCTTCTGCAATCTCCACTGAATATCATACATTATCATGTACTGAACATATTCTATTATTCTTCCAAATTTTTTTATAGACTGTTCAAACATATCCTTATGAAAATACTTTGGAGTATCTATGTAATAGCTTTCGGACTGAAGCTCATTCTGAAGAGCCGAAGTTTCCTCAATACGCTTTCTGTAAAGATGAACAGCCTCTCTGACAACGCCAAGCTTGCATTTATCGAGAATTATCGAATTTAAGAACTGAGCGTCCTCGCCGTACTTAAGCTTTGAAGAAAATCTGTGCTTACCGATAGCTTCGGCTTTGATGAAAGAGCCGGTAACGTCCATTTGTATAAATTCATAATCAACGGTCAGATCAACAAGTCTTGTTGTTTTGAATTTATAGTCAAGTCGGTGAAAGCTGTTTCTTGCGTCAAAAAATCTCTTTCTTGCGGCAACAATATCAACCTCGTCGTAATACTGTTCAAAGAAGTTGTAAATCTCCCGGAAAGACTCTTCGCTCCAGCAGTCGTCCGAATCAAGGAAATTGACATACTTACCCTTGATATGCTCTATTCCGTTGTTTCTTGCGGCGCTGACGCCGCCGTTTTCCTGTTTGACATAGGTAATGTTATCGGGATATTTTTCTTTGTATTCAAGACAGATCTTCTCGCTGTCGTCGGGGCTTCCGTCGTTGACAAGAATGATCTGAATATTCTCTTTGAACCCGATAGTCTGATTTATAACGGAGTCTAAAGTTTCGGGAAGGTATTTTTCCACGTTGTAAACAGGAATTACAACCGAAAACATGAATTTGTATTTTTGATTCATAATATCACCTTAAATAATATTTATTATTTATTATCCACATCTTGAGAGTTTTTCCTGTCGATCCAAGGATTTTAGTCTATTTAACATTATAGACGCCGCCCATACACCGAACCCCGGCATTCGCTCTCCATAATTTCTTAAACTGTGGATAGTAATTTATTATCATTTCTCAAAGCTCGACTTTTCGGGAAGAAGCTTCGAAAACGAATCTATAACCTGCTGCTTTTGTTTCTCAAAATCGGCAGTGTTAACCGTATCATTAACACAAATCAGCTTGTAGCGGCCTGTTTCAATAGACCTTAGCATTTCATCGAAAAGAGAATCCTTAATATGAAAACAGCGTCCGCCCTTTGTGCCTTTCACAACTGCAATTCCCGACGCAAGCTGCCAGAATTTCATCAGCCACTGATTGCAGTTATTCTTTGTGCGAAACTTGTCCCTGCACGTTTCGTCGAGAACATCTCCCTCTTTTTCCCAGACCGTTTCAAAGGTGCTTTTCAGGAAATTACTCGGGAGATGACTGTAGTACATTCCCGGAAACCACGGCCACATACTCAGAGCAATGGTTTTAATATTTCGCTTGAACCCATTTTTGGGCGAATACCATTTCGAAAAATTCTCTTTCATAGCCTTTTTGCGTCGGAAATGCGTGTTGATAATTTCAAGATCGTTTCCGTTAAAAAATCCGGCGCTCTTTTTTCCGAAATATATGCAGTCCAAAGCATACGTGTCACACGGCCGGCCGTCCTTAAAAAAGTCGTCGGGCTTCACGGGCGATGTGATAAACATATCGTCGTTGAAATAAACAAACTGCTCGGCAAGTCCGTCAATTCTGTGAAGATTCAGCTCGATCGTGTTTGCGTTGAACGTCGGAAGATACTCCTTTGGAATATAGTCCTTGTGATTTACAACATGAAGCTTGGGATTGGTTGTGTCAAGCCACTCGGGAAGATGTCCCCACGTTACAAAATGGATCCTGTTGACCCACGGCGCAAATTTTTCAACAGCACGAAACCAATACTGCAAATTATCCCAGCTTCGATACCGAACCTCTGTGCTGTCGCCCTTTTTGTTTGATTTGTCATAAAGATTTTTTTCTGCCTGCCAGTTGGGATCGTTTCCGTCAACCCAGATCATAACGAAATCTATTTTATCCAAAATATATACCACCTTTAAGAAACAGCATTGTTTTCAAAGAAAAGCTTCTGCTGACGCTTTAAAACAAATTCAATAAACCTTTTTACGGCAGCGTCCCATTTTATCAGCTTTTTCAGTCCTTCAACCGCAAACGAAAGAACAAGACTTCCCGCAGCCATAAACAAAAACGTCACTGCGGCGTGCCCCAGCGAATAGGTGAAATCGGGAAACCATACGCCTCTTATAAAGGTGTGCATATAAAATATGTTTGACGAATGTTTTCCGAAAAACTCCAGAACAGCATTTAAAACAGGCATATCCGTTACATATTCATAAATATAATAAACCATAAATATCGGAACAATACTGCTGATAAAATAATAGAACCTTTTCTCAACGTAATCGTTTCGTCTTAGCCACAAAAGAAACAGCAGCAGAGCTGTCAAAACAAAAAGCTTTAAGACTTTTCCGACATATTTATTTTTCATAGTTTTTCTTGATTTAAGCTTTACAAGAAGATCGCAGTCGGCAAAAATAATTCCTGCGGGAATAGTGAGTAGCCATCGGGTCATATTTGTCAGATGTTCTGCGCTGTTGAATTTCGTACTGAAAAGTATCGGCAAAACGGCATACGGCACTGCCGAAACAAGACCATACCGCTTGTACATATCAACGCTCACGGGCATAAGAAGAATTATCAAAACGGCAAAGCTCATATACCACCACGTACCGATCATCATCGGCGTTCCCAAAAAGCCGCCCAAACCGAACATATCGGCAGCAAGATTGAATATCTTTTCAACGCCCTTTCCGTAAGGAACTCTTTCGGGCAAAAAGATAAAGGTTGACGCAGTACACAGAACATACGGTATAAAAAACGATCCCAAAAGTGAAATCAAGCGTTTTGTTATAAACTGAGTGCTGCCCTTTGCGTTCATATCGAGCGTAGGATTTTTATATTTTATAGTTTTAGTCAGACCGTAAGACGACAAAAAGGCGAACATACCCACACAGATGTTCATAGACTCAAAAACATCAAACGCAGTTGAACGTGAAAGCGGATAAAAGCTCAGATCATGACCGTTAAGCCTGAACTCTTGCGAGAAACAGTGATACGCAATCAAAAACAGCACGGCAACTCCTTTTACAATCGAGGTATCTTTTTTTCGAAAACTCCATGCAACCGCTCCTTCAAGATAAATGCCGCCTGATATCACGACAAAAATTTCATGACACACTTTTAATATTTTAACATATTTATTGCTTATAAACAATATGCAAATACGACAAGAAATTGAACAAATAAATATGAATTATCATTTTATATTATCATGGTGGGGGGAATTTTTAACAAACCACAATTTTGAAAGCACAAAATGTATGATCCACGCCGAAATTATCGACAATACAACCGTTAAACACACAAAAACCGCACCGTTTGAATAAACGCTGTCACAGGTTTTCAAAAATTCTATTACCAAGCCATGAATAAGATATAACTCAAGAGAAATTTTGCCTATCCATTTAAACACCGCATTTTTGGAAAAATCAACGATCATGCATAACAACGGAACGAACACGGCAAAAGTGACAGCAAACAGAACCGTTGCGCCCAAAAACAGATCCGTTCCTCTTGGGAGCTTGATTTTACAAACAAAAATAACCGCCAGAAGAACCGCCGTCAGGATATTGACCGGAACAATATGTTTTTTGACTTTTTTAATAATATCCTTTTCGTATGCCGCAAAAATTATTCCGACAACAAAGCAGAACACCGTATTATACCACCATGTTCCGAAACCGACTCCTCTGCAAAGCATGATATAAACAGCCGCTCCCACAAAGTTGACAAGAATAAAAGACCTGACCTTTCCTTTCAAAAAGAGCAATTTTGCAAATATATAATACAATGCATAAAGATACATTATCGCAATTATGTACCACGAATTTTTTACAATAGGAGCGCCGATCAAAAACGTGTTGAGAACATCTTTGAGCGTGTAATTATCACGAATGCGAAAATACGCCGAATACAGCAAAATCATTACAAAATAAGGAAACACGGGAGATCTGAGTCTTTTTGAAACGAACTCCCCGAGGTACTTCTCCTTTTTGTTTTGCAGACTAACCGTCAGCCCATACCCCGAAATCACAAAGAACCCTGCCGTAGCCCACACACCAAAGTGATAAAGCTGAGAAAACAGCATTGTGCCGTTAATTTCGTTGCCGGCGTGATGAAGAACCACAAGAACGGCAAAAGCCCCTCTCAAAGACAAGCATTGTTCTTTGCTAAAACAATTCTTTGCAAACGGCTGATTTTTCGGATATTTTCTTGCACCAAGTATTATCAACAAAAAATAAAGCAGCAAAATAAAATTCATAAAAGCTCCTTAACATAAAAACTTTGACAGGATTTTTCATTGTCGTAATAAATTATATCATCTCAAAAGTTTGATGTCAAGCGGGCGGCGGGCAAGTAATGCCGCCTTACATTTTTGTAACAATAAATTGACTTCCGCTCATCGGCTGTCTACTAAAATTTCACACTTATGGCGGGCACACGCCCGCTGGTAATGCCGCCTTACTTTTTGTAACAATTAAGTTGGCTTCCGCTCATTGGCTGTCTACTAAAATTTCACACTTATGTTTGGCGACCACACACCCGCTGGTAATGCTGCCTTACATTTTGTAACGGTGAGTTGGCTCCCGCTCGGTGACTGCCCACTAAACTATACTTACGCCTGTCTGCATATTACAGAAATAGTATACTAAAAAATACCTGATGTATTAAACAATCAACCGCCCTCAGATAGAGGGGCGGTATTTTCATTTCCAAAACGAGGGAATATCTTATGGTATCTCTATACAACAGAGAAAACATATCGCGGAAATATAAAATTCTTTTTTTATATTGCACAAATCAAAATGGTATGGTAAAATAATTTTATTCAAATAAACGTAATAACTGGAGGAATATTTATGCCCACAAAGGTACTGATAACCGGAGCAAGCTCGGGAATAGGACGTGATATTGCAAGAGTTCTCGACGCATACGGCTGTGAACTCATTTTGGTCGCAAGACGTGAGGATAGACTGAAAGCCCTTGCAGGCTGCCTGCAGGGTGAACCTCGCATAATAGCCATGGATATCGGAAATGCCGAGAAGGCAGCGAAGCTGTACGAACTGACTAAAGACGAGAATATAGACATTCTGATCAACAATGCGGGATTCGGAGTTTGGGGCGATTTTACAAAAACAAGCTGCGAGCGTGAGGTCGAGATGATAAGACTCAATGTTGAAGCTATGCACGTTTTGTTTAAGCTTTTTTTGAAGGATTTTAAAGAACGAGGCAGCGGAAAAATTCTTAACGTTGCTTCGGCTGCGGCTTTCGCGCCGGGACCGTATATGGCTGCTTATTATGCAAGCAAGGCTTATGTTTTGAGATTGACTCAGGCTGCCTCTCATGAGCTTAAAGAGTGCGGTTCGTCGGTTACCGTTTCCGCCCTTTGCCCGGGTCCGGTCAGCACCGAGTTTAACAAGGTTGCCGGAGTGCATTTTTCTATGAAGCCGCTTTCAAGCAAGTATGTTGCAAAGTATGCCGTTCTCAACATGATAAGAGGGGAAACGGTGATCGTTCCCGGAATTTCGGTTAAAATTGCGGCGGCAGCTTCAAAGATCGTTCCGTCACAGCTTGCGGCGGCTATAACCGCAAAGATTCAAAAGAAAAAGGCTTCTAAAGAAGATTTTTCCTGATCTGTTGACGAGTGAATCATGTTAAACTGCACAACAAAATTTCGTATGCTCAGGGGACGTTTTGCGTGACGAGCGTTCCCTTAAAAGAGATAAGTATTGCTAAATCTTTTAGATTATGAGATATACGTTGTGGATAGTCAATAAAACGGAATAAATCGGGAATGGAGAAAAAGTATGAATTTATCGGCAGTATATCATATTTCTACGGATAATTTCTGTTATCCGCTTAATGAAAACGAGCTTGTTGTCAAGCTTCAGACCGATGTCGATGTTGACGGCGCGGAATTGGTTTGGGGCGATCCTTTTGAATGGGGTATGTTCGGCAGCGGCGGAAGCTGGGAGGGAAAGCATATTCAAATGACTAATGCTTTTACCTTGAAAAATCACAGGATCTGGCAGTCGATAGTTGCTCCCGCTTTCAAAAGATGCCGCTACTACTTTATTGTTCACAGTAAAAACGAAACGTACTATGTTTTTGAGGACGGCTTGAAAACCGAATCGGAAATGAAAAATTATAAGGGCAGACGGCAGGATTTCTTTTTTCCTTGGATAAACTGCTCGGATATTGTCAAACCGTCAAAATGGGTGAATGAAACTGTGTGGTATCAGATTTTTGTGGACAGATTCTGCAGCAGCCTGACGGATAGGGGCAGAATATATCACAACTGGTCGTCGCCCAATAAAAAAGCAAGCAATGCCTATGCTTACGGCGGAGATCTGAAGGGGATCGCACTGAAGCTTGATTATCTTAAAGACCTCGGAATTACGGGGATTTACTTGACTCCCGTTAACGAAAGCACTTCGAATCATAAATATAACACCAAAGATTACAACAAGATCGACTCGTCGTTCGGAACCGACGAGGATATGAAAAGCTTGGTAAAACAAGCTCACAGCAGAGGGATCAGAGTTATGCTCGACGGCGTTTTCAACCACTGCGGAGCCGAGTTTGAGCCTTGGCAGGACGTTCTTAAAAACGGCAGGGACTCACGCTTTTTTGATTGGTTCTTTGTTAATAAATATCCGTTTTCAAAAAGCAGTTCAAAAACACGAAAGGGCGAATACTACTCGTTTGCGTTTGTTGACGATATGCCGAAGCTTAACACTAATAATCCCGAAACTGCGCAGTATTTTATCAACGTGTGCAGACGGTGGGTTTCGGAATATGACATAGACGCAATCAGGCTGGACGTTTCCGACGAGGTTTCGCACAGCTTTAACAGGCAGCTGCGAAAGACTCTTTTTGAAATAAAACCCGATTTTTTTATCTGCGGAGAAACCTGGCACAATTCTGCTGCGTGGCTTAGGGGCGATGAGTTTGATTCGATAATGAACTACTCGCTTCAGGAGATTATTGACAGCTTTTGGCACAACGACGATTTTACGGCGAAGGATTTTGAACATGGTGTTAATTTTTGTTCCAATCAATATCAGATACAAACCAACAATGTTCTGCTGAATTTGCTTGATTCGCACGATACAATGCGGCTGATAACTCGGTGTGATCTAAACGAGGACATTTTCTTTCAGGAGCTTGCGGCTCTGTTTACTCTCAACGGTTCGGCGTGTATCTATTACGGAACGGAGATAGGTCTTGAAGGGGGATACGACCCGGACTGCCGACGTCCTATGCCGTGGAAAGAGATTGAAAAAGGTATTTATGACGGTCGTTTAAAAACTATGAAAAAGCTTATTTCTCTGCGAAAGAATAATGAAGAACTCAGGCAGGGAAATATCCGATTCATCGACAGCGGAAACGACAGAATTATTGTATACGAAAAATTCAGTGAAAACAAAACGTTCAGAATTATTCTCAACGCTTCGGGCAACAGCTATCCGATTGACGACAGGCAATTTGGAAATATTCTTTTTGAAAGAAATCTCGGCGGAGGATCGGTCAAGCCAAACGGAGTTGTCATTGCAGAGGTAAAAAATGGTTAAAGGCGTAATTTTCGACGCAGACGGGACTCTGCTTTTATCAATGAAGTTCTGGGACAGCATGGTTACGCATTTGATAAGCTGTTCAGGAGTTGAACCATGCGATGGGCTGACAGAAATTCTCGCTTCGATGAGTATGAAAGAGGGAGCGGAGTACTTACAAAAAGAATATGGTGTTCTTTTGTCAACAGACGAAATTGTCAAACAAGAGAACGAAATGGTTGAGGAGTTCTACACCAAAGACGTTAAGCTTAGAAGCGGAGTGAAAGATGTTCTCGGTTTCTTGAAGTCAAATAATGTGAAAATGGCTGTCGCAACGGCAACCGACGCTTATTTGATAGTGAAAGCTTTGGAGCATTTGGGAATTTCGGACTGCTTTGAAAAGGTAATTTCATGTTCCGATGTGGGAGAGGGTAAATCTTCGCCGAAGGTTTATTTTTCCGCTTGTCGGATTTTGGGTACGGTTCCGGATGAAACGGTTGTTGCAGAGGATAACGCTGCTGCGTTGAAAACAGCGAAAAATGCAGGATTTAAAACGATAGGTGTTTATGATTCGGATAACGCAAGCAATTTCGACTCTCTTTTTGAAAACAGTGATTTTCTGGTGACAGATGTTTTTGATGTTTCGGTTTTTAAGGCTCTGTTCACAGTTTGAAGCAAATTTGTCTTTTTATTCAAGAAGCTGTCAATCGTCCGCCGTCAGCTAAAATTGTACACTTATTTAACGTTATGACACCGCCCAGACCTGAACATATGCGTTCGAACGTCGGAAAAATGAAAAGGAGAAGCCTTTTATTCGGCTTCTCCTTTATGTTTTTTTGAAAAATTATTCACAGTTATTACAAGTTCCGTAGTATATCAAACTGAAGTAATCCACTCTGTCGGCACCGTCAATGTGCATATTCCTGATGAAATCGGGAACCTCGTCACGATAGAAAACGTCTATCACTCTGCTGCATTTTGTGCAGACAAAATGAGAATGCGGTGATGTCAGCGCATCGTATCGTTCGCAGCCGTTGACTACCGCTACCGATTTTATCATTCCGTTTTTTTCAAGAAGCTTTAAGTTTCTGTAGACTGTTCCCAAGCTTAAATCGGCGTATTCATCTTTTAATGTATTGTAGATCCATTCGGCGGTGGGGTGCTCTTTCGTTGATAACAGAAGCTCGTAAATTGCCTGTCTTTTCTTTGAGTAATTCTGCGTTCTCATGGTTGTATTCTCCAAATCCATGCGTTTGTATTTATATGTTTTGATATAATAAAAGCTTGAATACGAAAAATTTATTATCTATAAGCAATAACAAATCAATAATTATTATCTTTATTGTTTATTATATAACAAAAGTTATAATTTGTAAAGAGAAAAATATAGAAAATTATAATTTTTACAAAATGCAATGCGGCAGCTTTGCATTAAATTTAGTGGTCAGCCGATGAGCGGGAGTCAATTTATTGTTACAAACAAAATGTCAGGCGCATTACCACCGGGCGTGTAGCTGAAGCTTCATTATGAAAAGCAATGTATTTATACTGATCGGTAATCGCATGAAAGGGGGCAGAAATTATCTTGTAAGAGGCACGATTTCTCCGAAACTACCGTAGATTGCATAGATCGGAAAAATTCAATAGTTTTTCACATGATTATCAACATTTACCAAAACGAACATGTGAGTAAATTTAACAATAAGATTTTGCCCACTTTTTCATCGGGGATAAATTCGATTTTCATTGTTTCAAGCTGAGTTTTCAAGCGGAAGTTTTCTTCTCTGAGTTTATCCTCTTCGGATAACTCGGGCGGTGCTTTCGGGTTCTGTTTAGCCCTCTGCCTTTTGCTCGCTCTCAGCGGCTTCTGTCGTCTTGTTTTCGGATTTCTCCTCTTCGGAGGATCTTTTTTCGTCCGGCATATTTTCACCTCGATTTCTTTGCTTTTTTGTATAAAGAAAAGCCGGGGATTGCCGCAACTCGGATAGTGAGTCCGTTTTTTGCCCGGCTGTGAGTTAATGGTTTTGGGTATAAAAATAGCACCTTTTCAGGGTGCTTAATTATCGGTATTCGGTTTGGTTTCATTCTCATCAAGTTTACTAATTCTTTTGCAATGCTCAGAATCTCACGGCTTAACCTTGTTATTTCCGAAATATCCATTGTCGAACATCTACCTTGCAGTGTTTCAAGAAATTCCATCTGAGATATTAACTTTTATCTGTACATTTTCCCACCTGCTTTAACGCATAACAAAACCGCCCCTATTGCTCAGGGCGGTTTTTATTCTTCAACAATTTCAAACAATTCAGGGGGGAATAAATAATCTTCGTGTATTTCTGTCATAATTCTATACCAATTATCTTCAAAACTGATAACATCGTATATTTTTCCCTTTTTCATAGCAACTGAATCAACCCCTATATTCTTGACTTTCAATCCAACCAGCTTTGAACTGGAACGATATACAAAACGATGAAATTAGCATTACAAAAAGTATTAATCAAAAGCTGCCCGGTGAAGACAAAATAACACCTCCGAAAAATAAAAGCTCCGTGCGGCGTATACAGATCCCTGTTCCTTTGAAAAATGTTCTTAACGAACACTTTGAACGCGTAAAGGATACCAATGGATTTTCAAAATCTTATTTTATATGTTGAGATATACGTGCTTTGCGAGATACATCTATATCAAACATGAACTAAATGTATGCACAGAGCGCTAATATTAAAGTTATCCGCATTCACGACTTTCGCCACTCACATGCAAGCTACCTGATCAACGAAGGGATAAATATTCAAGAAATCGCTCGCAGGCTTGGACACGCCGATGTGAGCATTACTTTAAAGACTTACGCACATCTGTATCCCAAGGAAAGTGAACGTGCTCTTAATGCCCTGAATAAGTTGACACTATAGTAAAAAGCTCCCCGATAAAACTTCGGGGAGCTGATATTTATAAAAAAATCGGGGATTTTTCGGGGATAAAAAAGTAAAAACCGCTTGAACTATAGATTTCAAGCGGTTTGGTGGAGGTGAGGGGAATCGAACCCCTGTCCGAAAACCTCTTACCGATGCTTTCTACGAGCGTAGCCGATAATTTAACATTCCCTCCAAAACACGCCTAACGGCAGGCTCGTTTTTTCAGTAGTCTTTGATACATGGACGAGGTCAAGACACCCACTCGAACACGTTCACCACTAATCGACGCCCTTATCCGAGCCGTGGTACTCTCGAACAGGACGGGCAGCACTCAGGCTGCCAAGGCAACTGTATTGTTGTCGTTTAATTTTAAAATTGCGGCTTTTAAAGCGGTTCCGCGCCGCTGCTCGCTTGGCTCCGGCTCAAAATCCCCGTCGAAACCTTTACACCCCCGTGTTTATATTATATTACACAATTACGCAAAAACAAAGCTTCGAAAAACTATGCTCGTAAAACGGAGATTATCTGTTAAAACGTTCTTTCATGGTTCTTTCGATATCACGCTTTGCAGACTTCTCAGCCATGTCCGCACGCTTGTCATAAAGCTTTTTACCCTTGCAAAGACCAACCGACATTTTAACCCTGCTGCCCTTGAAATAAAGCGAAAGCGGAATTATAGAATAGCCGTCTTGCTTGAGATGACCATAAAGCCGCATGATCTCACGCTTGTGCATTAAAAGTCTGCGGACTCTCATGGGGTCTTTATTAAATATGTTTCCCTGTTCATAGGGACTTATGTGCATTGCATTAACAAAAATTTCACCGTCAACTATCGAACACCAGCTGTCCTTTAAATTGGTTCTGCCTGCACGAACGGATTTGACTTCCGTTCCGCAAAGCTCAATGCCGGCTTCAATAGTTTCTATCACAAAGTAGTCGTGATATGCTTTTTTGTTTTGAGCAATAGTTTTTGTATTTTCCTTTGCCATTATAAATCACGCTCCTTGTGAATTATTTGATAAAACTTTAGTGTACTTAATGATAACACTTTTGTAACGGATTGTCAAGTAAAAAAATAATATTTAAATAATTTTCCTCCTTTCCTTCCTAAACAGAAACCGAGTATAACACCCACAGAATCAAAAATCCGAAAGGCGGTCAACTTGCTGTTACAAAATCACTACCCACAACTCAAATATTTTTACCTGTTGATCAAACAAGTCGGTTTTATATTACTTCATTCTATCGAGGACGCAGTCCCCAAACCACTGCATCAGAGCTGCATTATTTTCTAAAGTTATGGATAGCGCATTGAAACTAACGAAACAATATGCTATAATATTGAAAGTTTATTAAAATCAAGAGAGGAGTACATTATCTGATGAAACAGATAAAAACAAAAGAAAACAGAAATTCTTTTTCAAGTTCATTGGGATTTGTCCTTGCAGCCGCAGGAAGTGCCGTCGGACTTGGAAACATTTGGCGATTCCCCTACCTTGCGGCAAAAGACGGCGGCGGTATATTTTTGTTCACCTACATTATTCTGGCTTTGACGTTTGGTTTTACGCTCATAATCTCCGAGGTAGCCATCGGAAGAAAAACCAAACAGAGCGCTTTGACGGCCTTCGGAAAGCTTGACAAAAAATCAGGCTGGATCGGCGTTTTTGCAAGTCTTGTACCTTTTATGATTCTGCCTTACTATTGCATTATAGGCGGCTGGGTGTTAAAATATTTCACTGCCTTTGCAGCCGGTTCCGGTCTTGAAACTGCTCAGGACGGCTATTTCACCGGATTTATCACGGGAAATTATCAGACGATAATATTTGACGCAGTTTTTCTCATTGCGTGCGCGTTAATAATTTATCGAGGCGTCAACAAGGGTATTGAAGCTATTTCAAAGGTGCTGATGCCCGTTCTTCTTATTTTTGTTGTTGCAATAGCAGTTTTCTCCATTACCATAAAAGGTGATCAGGGACGTACCGGCTTGGAAGGGTTAAAGGTTTATGTAATCCCCGATTTCAGCGGAAAAAGCTTTAACGACATCTTTATTGTGGTTTTGGACGCAATGGGTCAGCTTTTCTACAGCATAAGCGTCGCCATGGGCATTATGGTAACATACGGCTCGTATTTCAAAGACGAAAATAACCTCATTAAATCAGTAAATCAAATTGAATTTTTTGATACATTGGTTGCATTCTTGGCAGGTGTTATGATAATTCCGGCGGTTTATGTCTTTATAGGCGAAGAGGGTATGCAGTCATCGGGTCCCGGACTTATGTTTGTAACACTTCCGAAGGTTTTTGCCCAAATGGGGATTTTCGGAAACATTTTCGGCGCAGTCTTTTTCCTGATGGTTCTGCTTGCGGCTTTGACAAGCGCAATATCCGTGCTTGAAGCCGTTGTTGCAAGTATGATCGACGCATTTGGCTGGTCAAGAGGAAAAGCTACATTTATCGAAAGCGCCGTCGCTCTTGTTATCGGAATCGTAATCTGCTTGGGTTATAATGTATTTTATTTTGAGCTGAAGCTCCCGAACGGGTCAACGGGTCAGCTTCTTGACATTTTTGATTATCTCAGCAACAATATCCTCATGCCTGTTGTTGCTATCGGAACCTGTATACTCGTAGGCTGGATCGTAAAGCCGAAAACTATAATTGACGAAGCTGCCAAAAACGGAGAAAAATTCGGCAGAAAGAAGTTTTTCGTTGTGATGGTAAAATTCATTGAGCCTGTTCTTCTTTTTGTTTTGCTGCTTGGTTCATTGGGTATAATAAAGTGAAAGTAAAGTCGAATTTTTTAAGTGGAGTAATTAGCGGAATCCCCGTTGGATTGGGATATCTTTCGGTGTCGTTTGCATTTGGAATTATGGCAGTTCGTTCGGGGCTGACGTCATTTCAGGCGGTTATAATTTCACTGACAAACCTCACTTCGGCAGGGCAGGTCGGCGGAGTGGACATTATTGCAGCAGGCGGTTCGCTGCTCGAAATGGCGGCGGTACAATTTATGATAAACCTTCGTTACTCTCTGATGGGACTTTCTCTGTCACAGAATCTTGACAGTTCTTTTACACTGCCGCACAGACTCGCCGCAGCATACGGAATAACGGACGAGATTTTCGCGCTCTGTTCAACGCACAAAGAGCCGATCAAACCGGCATATATGTACGGAACGATATTCATTGCAGCGTCGGGCTGGGTCGGCGGAACCTTAATCGGAGCAGCTGCAGGCGAAGTTCTCCCCCCTTCTGTCACGGCGTCGCTGGGAATCGTAATATACGGAATGTTTATAGCCATATTCATACCCCCGTCGGTAAAACACAAAAGCATATTTTTCGTAGTAATATCCGCCGCATTGCTTAGCATTGCGCTAAGAATTTTTCTGCCAAGCATATCAGTTGGATTTTCGGTGATAATCTGCGGTTTGATCTCATCTGTTGCGGGAGCGGTTATTTTTCCGAAAACCGAGGAGGAAGAGTCATGAGCGTAGCAGTTTATATAGCGGTCATGGCAGGCGTGACATACCTGATAAGAGTGATCCCTTTTGCCATGGTAAGAAAAAAGATAAAGTCTGAATTTATAAAAAGCCTATTGTACTATATGCCCTATGCAATTCTGAGTGCAATGACATTCCCGGCAATTTTTTACAGCACGGGAAACACCGTTACGGCAGGTGTTGGAACGGTGACGGCGATTGTTTTGGCATATTTCGATCTTCCTTTGATAGCGGTGGCGATATCGGCTGCCGCTGCGGCTTTTGGGGTTGGATTTTTAGTTTGATATAGTTTATAACTCAGACTCCCGATTGCGAATTACCTTTTTACTCTCATTAACGCTGCGTTTCCAGACTTTTAAGGAACAACTGATTAAATATAAGAGGCTGTTTAGTATCTTGACGTGAGCAGATTTTCGAGCATAATTTTGCTGAGGTCAAGGAAAAAATCCGCAAGAATACTGTCG
>CACYDY010000235.1 GCA_902773245.1 uncultured Ruminococcus sp. | reverse complement strand
TGGGACGCCGTCCCCGAAAACCCTTGCATTTTAGCCAAGTATCGCCGTGTAGAATTAACTACCAAAAAAAGAACAGCTCCGCAAAAGCAGAACTGTTCAATATTGTTAATAAACTAATTATCCCTTTACAGCGCCGGCAACTACACCCTCGATGATATACTTCTGACAAATCAGATAGAATATAATGATCGGGAGAATTGCAAGAACCAGCATTGCCATCATGTTACCCATGTCAACTGCGCCATAGCCGCCCTTGAGGTACTGAATAGCAATAGGAATAGTTTTGTATTTCGTAGTATCGAGAACAAGCGAGGGGAGAAGGTAGTCGTTCCAGATCCACATTGCTTCAAGAATCGCTACCGAAATACAGGTTGGTTTGAGAATTGGCAATACAACCTGAAAATAAGTCTGAAGCGGATTACAGCCGTCGATCATGGCTGCTTCTTCAATTTCAAGAGGTATGGATTTTGCAAAACCGCAAAACATAAACACAGCCAATCCTGCGCCAAAGCCCAAATATACAACTATAATGCCGTAAGGATTGTTGAGCTTCAAACGATCGGCAGTTTTTGCGAGAGTGTACATTACCATCTGAAACGGTACGATCATTGAGAAAGTACACAAATAGTAAATAATCTTTGAGAACATGGAATTTACTCTTGTGATATACCAGCCGCACATTGATGTGCAAAGGAGTATTACAAACACAGATCCAACAGTGATTATCGCCGAGTTTGCGGCAGCCGACCAAAAACCGATCTTTTCGATACCCTGCTGATAGTTGTTAATTCCGAAGAATGTGTCGCTCGTCGGAAGTGAGAAAGGATTTTTGTTAATATAGATCTTTCTTTTGAACGAGTTGATAAATACCATTGCAATAGGTATAAGATACACTACCGATACGATAGTAAGAATAACCGTCCACAATCCCGAATAAGGAGATTTTCTTGCGCTGGTGCTGCCTTTCTTTTTGCGGGCGCTTTCCCGTACAAGCTTTTGTATTTCCTCAGGCAGCGCGTCGCCTTTTTGCAGTGTTTCAGGTGTATGAATTCGTGACATTACTGCTGAACCTCCTTTCGGTGAGTCAAAACAAGCTGTGTGACTGCAATTGCACCTACGATCAGGAAGAATACAACTGCTTTTGCTTGTCCGACACCTTCAAATCCAACTCTTCCGTAGAAGGTGTTGTAAATATTAAGCGCCAAGAGTTCTGATTTGTTTGCAGGCAAACCGTTGGTAAGCGCCAGGTTCTGGTCATACAATTTGAAGGAATTTGTCAATGTAAGGAATGTACAAATTGTGATAGACGGCATTACCATCGGCAAAATAACTTTTCTCAAAACTTGTCCGTTTGTTGCGCCGTCAATTCTTGCAGCCTCAATCAGTTCACCCGGAACATTTTGAATACCTGCAATGTAAATTATCATCATGTAACCGATTTGCTGCCAGTTCATCAGGATTATCATACCCCAAAAACCATACATCTCACTGAATGTAAGCGTATAGCCAAACTTGCTGAGGATACCGTTCAAAATCAACTGCCAAATATAACCGAGTACGATACCGCCGATAAGGTTTGGCATAAAGAACACCGTTCTGAATATGTTTGTTCCTCTGATACCCTTTGTCAGCAGCATTGCGATCGCAAACGCAAACAGATTGATCGTCAGAACCGAAACAACCGCAAACAATGCCGTATACCACAAGGCATGAATAAACTCTTGATCCTTAAACATATCCGAATAATTCTGCAAACCTACCCACTTAGCATCGTTTACCGTGGTGAATTTACAGAACGAAAGATAAATACCCAAGCAAAAAGGTACAATAAATCCGATAATAAATGCTACGAGCGTCGGCAATGCAAAAAGCGGAAAATAAGGTCTTAATACTTTTTTGTTCACTACGATCTTCCCTTCTTGTTAGCCATTTTTAAGCCAATTTTTGATATTTTTTAACACTAAGGCAGATTGCGAAAAAGTAACTTTTCACTGCAAAGGCTGTTGCTTTCCTGCCAGATGATCTACGAACTGCTGCGCCGTTCTTCCCGAAAGTCCGCCATGATTCAGCTCCCAGCGGTTTGCTTCCGCCATCAGCCGCTCATGCGGAATGTTGATCCCCTGACGCTCAGCCAAAACTTTGACTATGTTCTGAAACTGTTTTTTATCGGGCGAGCCGAAATATATCGTAACACCAAACCTCGCCGACAAAGAAAGCTTCTCCTGAACCGTATCAGTCTTGTGAATATTATCACTCCAACCCGACCTGTCAGAAAAATTCTCTTCTATCAGATGACGCCGATTCGATGTTGCGTAGATCAACACATTCTGCGGCTTTTTTTCCAGTCCGCCTTCTATGACCGCTTTCAAATACTTATACTCGACCTCAAAATCTTCAAAAGAGAGGTCGTCCATGTATATGATAAATCTATAGTTGCGGTTTTTTATTTGTGCGATAACATCATTCAGATCTCTGAACTGGTGTTTATAGATCTCTATTATTCTCAGTCCGTTTTCATAATACTTGTTGAGAATAGCTTTTATACTCGATGATTTTCCCGTTCCTGCGTCACCAAACAACAAACAGTTATTTGCTCGCTTGCCTTGCAAAAACGCTTCGGTATTTTCGATCAGCTGCTGTTTTGCGCTCTCGTATCCCACAAGATCATCAAGATTAACGTGAGCAATATTTGCAATGGGAACTATTTCAACACCTTTTTCGGAACGATCCACTCTGAAAGCCTTATGTAATCCTAACTTTCCTACCCCGAAATGGCGGTAGAAATCAATTATATGCTTTGAAAACTCGCCGATACTTTTGCTTTGCGCCAAATTTTTGCTAAGCTGACAAATACAATTTCTTATGCGTTTGTTAAATGCGTTTCCGCAGCCTTCTATTGAATGATAACTCAGAATCATTTCAAAAACGGATCGGTCGGCAACCTTTTCGAGATCCGAAAAATCATAGGAGAAAAGCTCCCTGAAAATCAAAAAATCATGCATTGCCATTTGAAGCAGTGTTCCGTTTTCAATTCCTTTTATCTCACAAGCCCTGCTGAATGCATTCTCACTGTTTACCAGTAAAAGAGTTAAATAATTCTGCCACAGATTTTTTTCGAAACCGTAAGTATTTGCCAAATCGACCAGGCTGTGAACCGCTGCAAACAAATCCGACTTCAAAATTGATAACTCGTCAAAGGTTTTGCAGCCTTTAGCTTTCCTCGACAATTCTGCGATATTTTCCAAGACCTCGCTGTTTTCAAGATTTCTGTAAATAATCAGTTCATCAAGATCAGTCATAATTAATCACTCCGATGCAAAATCACATGATCAAAAAGATCCATGAGGTATTTTATGATGTTATTTTGCATAAACTTTACAGTGAAAAACCACTTTTTCGACAACTGCCATAGCATTAAAGAATATACAAATCTAAAATATTTTTTAGAACATAAACAGACTACAGAGAGCGAACAGAGAAGTCTGTCCACTCTCTGAATGTGTTAGTGAAATTCAAATAACGATATTAGTTAGCTGCATCAGCTGTTGCAGTTGCGTCACTGCCGGAATGAGCAGCCTTATACTCGTCTGCCCAGCCCTTTACAAATGCAGTTTCAACAGCAGACCAATCGCCTGTTCCCTGAGCATACTCAAGAAGTGCGGAACCAACGTTGTCCTTCCACTTCTCACTCGGAATAGTCGAGAAGTTCCACGAAACAGCTGTTTTGCCGTCAGCGATATACTGGTTTGCAGCTGCGATGAGAGCATTGTCAGCCTGATAACCATCGTCAAATGTTGAGAACGGAGTAACGAAGCCCATATCCTCGGAGAGTGCCTTTCTGCCTTCGTCAGAAGTGATAACCCAGTTGAGGAAATCGAGAGTTGCAGCAATATCAGCCTCGGAAGACTTGCTGTTTACGCACCAATAGTTCTCCGAACCTGTGCAAAGACCCTGATTCTCCTCGCCTTCACCACCGATATAGATCGGGAGCATACCGAGATCATCGTCTGTCATGCCTGCGTCGATACAAGCCTGATATGCCCATGTACCGTTCTGATAGAAGATAGCCTCGCCAAGACCGAACTCAGCGGCAGCGTCATCACCTGTTTTACCGGAGATCATCTTCTTGTCGCAGGTTGCGTTATCAATATAAAGATCCCAAATAGCCTTGTAGTTATCAAGATAAGTACCCTTGATAGCGTCTGTGGAATCAATTCCCTCAGCCTTATATTCATAGTAGATCGGAAGGTTAGCCAAGTGAGTCTTAAATCTCCAGTCAGAGGAGGAATCCATACCTGCCGATGTGAATGCGCCCTTGATTCCGAGATCGTCCTTCTTTGCCTGAACATCCTCAACTACAGCCTTGAGCTTGTCAAAGCTGTTGATTTCGTCAACACTCTTTACAACAGCGCCGTCTGTTTCGAAATACTTGTTGAGAAGCGTCTTGTTATAAATAATACCATATGTTTCGATTACGTAAGCAATACCCTTAACCTCGTCGCCTTCGATAAGAGCAAAATCGTCGCTCTTGAGGTTAGAGTAGAGAGAAGTGTCCTTGAGGTTGTAGCAATAATCCTTCCAGGAAGCAAGCTCAACGGGACCGTTTACCTGGAAGAGGGTAGGAGCGTTCTCTTTAGCCATTTCGGCCTTGAGCTTTGACTCATATGTACCCGAAGCTGCTGTTTCAACCGTTACCTCAACACCTGTAGCGTCCGAGTAAGTTTTTGCGAGCTGAGTCCACTGTTCACTCTGTTCGGGCTTAAAGTTAAGATAATAAACCTTTCCGCCCTTAGCTGCATCAGACTGAGCTACCGAACCTGTGGCTGCATTGTTTGAACCCCCGCTACTACCGCTGTTGCTTGAGCATCCTGCAAAAGCACAAACCGTAAGGGAAGCTGCCATTGCAAGAGCAATGCCCTTCTTTAAATTTTTCATAATTATAATCTCCTTTTTTAGTTTCGCCGAACAAAAAACAATTTCGACCGCTAATGTTATTTTAACACGTCTGAAAGTATTTTTCAATAGTTTATCAAAATTTTAAAAAATTTTTTTGTAAAACATTTTCCCGATGTCGAATTGCATATATTTTTGTTTTACATTTTGGTACTATTTTATAACATTGTAAGCTTATGAGTTTTATGTAAAATTTGGTATCCAACAAAATAATATTGCTATCACACCCTGACATATTGTAATATTATATTATAGTATAAACAGCGCTGAAAGTGCTGAAAAGGAGGACATTTATGTTCATTGAACCGTTGGATAAAACAAAGTTTTTGGTCACTCTGGTAAGAGATGATTTGAAAATTTTCAATATTGCGCCAAACGAAATTTCACTAAATAATGAAAATACACGCACTCTTCTCAAACAGCTTCTTTCGCTTGCGGCAGTAAAATCGGGGATTACATTAAAAAACAAAATTCTCTCCGTTGAGCTTATTCCCTTTGACAACGGCTGCTTCATGTTGGTTTCGACTAAACCTGACAGAAAGATCTATAAAATCAAAAAAAATTCGTCTTATATTCTGGTGAGTTTTGATTCTGCCGCAAAGATTTTTGATGTTTTCGAAAAAATACAACATATCAAAAGCTTTGATCTCAAAAGCAGCGTTTATTCAAAAGGGGAGATGTTCTACCTTTTATTATATTCAAAAGTCAGCATTCCCAAAGCTCTAAAAATAATTTTATCCGAATACGGAAAAATATATCCCTGTGATAAGCTGACCGTCATGCAATTGGAGGAGTCCTGCAAAACAATCCATACATTAGATTCAATCAGCTATTTTGGAAAAATCATTAACGGTACAAGAATTTAAATTACGACATAATTAATAATTCAAAAAAAACGAGATCCCTTCCCGCAATTAACACGGAAAGGGATCTTTTTTTACTTTAGGTTGTCATTCGATTTAAACTATACAAAACGAGCTTAGATATCTTCTTCAAGCTCCTCGCCCGATGCAACAGCATGGAAGAACAAACAGGTGTCATTTTCGCTGTCCCCGGAAACACCCCAATTAAGTGATGCGGAAAACTCATTGTCAGGGAACATATGATTCCAGTTACTGAAGTTTCCTCTTAGTTCGCCGCTGTCCGCTGCAAATGCATTTCCCATTACGATACCGCCGCTGTAGGTGTAATTCTTCGTTTTGATCTTGTACATGAGCTTAAGATTCATGTCTTCGATATCTTCACCTGCAAGATAAGCGTCGTAATTCAACGGACATATCGTTATAGATACCTCTTCAACATCGTCAACCGTCAAAAGGCCTCTGGTATTACCTTCACCATCGGTATATTTTACGAAATGAAGTCTGCCGGTGAGATTGTTAGGATCGTTGTTGCTTTCGTCGCCGTCCTTGTGAACGACCTCCAAATAGATATACTCATCGTCTTTTTGGGTTGTAAGACCGTTTTCAAAGTCCGGTACGAAATCACCGTCCACAGACGGGTCGCTTAAATAAATATCAACATTGGAAGCTATCTGCAGCTGATCACGGAAAAATCTTTCAACCTGTGTTGTCGTGAACTGTTGTGTAGTTAGTTTTGACGTATCTCTTACCGTAGTCTGAACGGCAAGAAACACACTGATCGTAGCGGTCGACGCAATCGCAAGAATAGCTATAACAGCCATCATTTCAACCAGGTTAAAACCCTTTTTGCTGTTGCGTTTGCCGCGGAAATAATCTTTAAAATTCATATTATTGCCACCTTTCATTCAACACCCTTTGATCAGAGTTATGAGTTATAATTAAAGGGTGCAAAAGCGGTAATATCAACGCATTTGTACTCGGCCTGAGCTTCAAATTCCTTGTAGAATACACGCACGGTTATATTCCAGCCTCTTTGGGAGATCTCCTGCACGCTGACTGTTCCGTCCATTGCGTCGGTATAAGTTTCACCCACTGCTTCCAGCGTGTACTGAACGTCACCCGCTGTGGCATCATAAGTAAAATCTCCCGGTGAAGTCAAGTTAGCATAAGTATCCACGTGAGTGCAATGACCTACCGCATTTTCGGGATCGGTGTTCTGAGGATCGGTTTCCAGGTTATTGATAACTTGCTCTATCAAAGCTATAGGATCAGATTCCGCATCATCCGGGTCAACGCCCGTGACAGTTGCAATAATTTCATCTGCCACGAGCTGTCCCTTATAGGATGCTTTCTCACGCGCGTTGTTTGACAAGACCATTTGTCTTGAAAAAGCAACCGCATTCAGAACACCAACAAATACAATAGCAAGAACAAACACTGCGCATATAGCTTCAACAAGCGTAAAGCCCTTTTTGCTTTTCTTAGTAAAGTATTTATTAGTTCGCATAAGTACCCCTTCCATATGTGCTTGAACTGTTGTCAACTCGAGTAAAGTAATCCTGCCAATCGTCTGCGCCGCCTGATGTTGCAAAGTTTACTGTAATAGGATCAGGATCATAACCCGGATCGCTCGGATCGCCTTTCGGAACAAACGTGTAATTACCGCGGGCTACCTTAACCGATGTTGTCATACCGCCCTGGTTAACATACAATGTTGTGTCGGTGAAGAAGACAAGCTTCTTAGCTTTTACATAGAAATTGTAATTGCCAAGATCGATCGCATTGGCTGCGATAGTAATAGTACCGCCTTCAAGAGATACATTCTGACCAAGCGTCAGCTTGTCGTTGTCTTTTTCTGCGATATAGCGGAAGCTGATTCTCTTACCCTCCATTGAAGTCGTAGCGGAAACCATGTCACCCTTTGTGATAGAATCACACATGATGTCAATGTTTTCGCCCGTATCGGCAATGTCGGCATCCCAAGCCGTAAATACCGGAGTGGTATCGTGCTTGTAATTCATACCGTATCTTGCAGGAGTCTGGAAATAAGCTTTCGAAGTATCCGTAAACAGATCAAGCGAAGCCTGTGTAAACTTATAAGCGCCGGCATAGATCGTGTACTGGTAACCGCCGCCGTAGTAGATCTTTGTGTCATGATCAAAGTAAAGAATAAATGCTCTGTCTCCCTGACGCTTTGTGTAGTAACCGTACGGAGCCGTGATATCACTATCTTTAATTTCGTCGGGAATAATTCTGATCGTCTGAGTATTCAGATCCTTAGAGAACTCGCCTGTTGAAGTATTGAACTGATAGGTCTTGGATTGCTTAAGCTCCTTACCCTTTACATCTTCTGCAGGCAATCCGTTCGAAACCATATAGGTATCTGTTTCCTGAATAAGCTTAAATACATAAGCATAGTAATTCGTCTGTGTAGTTTCGAAGAGTCTGTAATTGATCTCGATCCATTCGTCCGAATTGTTCTTGCAGTAGAGGTGGATATTCTCCGGACCCCAGCCGCCGTTGCCTGTATTCTTGTTAACGGTATCGTTAACGATCAGCTGAACAGTATTTTCGTTTAGTGTTGTCTCGGGAGATTCAATAATAGCCTTCATCAAAGATGTGTAGTAATCAAGCTGAGCCGAGTTCTGCAGTCCTGTGCTGCCGTATACATCGATTGCTTGTTGATAAACGTTTGTCAAATATGACGTCCATCTTGGATCGTAAGCAACGATATCATCTCTGAACGAACGCTCTCTGAATGTCTTGTCGGTTGAAATGACCTCGGTGCTGTTTTCGTCAACATCGGGAACATCGTCGGCAATGTAAATTCTTACCTGAGACAGAGTTTGAGCAAAGGCTTTAACCGATTTAGCAAGCTCATTGTCCATATTGGCATTATTGGCATCCCAAACGCCCGATGTCTTGCTTGCGGACTCTTCAGCTGCTTTTGCTGCTGCGGAGATTCCTGCCATTTCGTAGTATCCGTCAGCCTCATATTCGCCTGTCTTAACCGAATACTTATATTTGATCGGGAGACCTGCTGCGGAAGCAGCTGCCTTAAGCTGACGTGCAGCGATTGCTGTCAATGTCTTCGGATGACAATAAGGTACGAGAGAAATAGCATTTTCGCCCTGAGCAAGAATGTTGTATTTATTGTCTTCTACAACACCGTCAAAGAAGAGAACCTTTGTTTTATGTGTTGCAGAGTCAAGGCTGTCGCCCTCAAAGAACTGGAAGTAACAATACTGACCTTCGTTAAATGTAAATCTGAAATACTTGTCTGCAGCATCGGTGTGATCGAGCGGGAGAGGATCGGATATTTTAGATTCACCTACCGGATTGTAAGCATACACTCTGATCTTATCCGGATTCCAGCCCGTTGTGTTTTCGAAGTAAACGGAAACCTGGAAGTTTGCGTCGGTATCAACGCTGCCGATGGTAGTGTCATATGTGAAGTATTTCTTTGAGTCGCTGTAGTCTTTGTCAATGTAGATCGGCTGCTTATAATACTCTGAACGGCTGTAGGAAACCGTATTGGTAGATGCATCGTATTCCGAAACAACTGCCTGAGCAGGCTCGAAGAATTTATCTTCTCCGGTTGAGAGGAACGAAGTTGTGCCCATACCTTCGATCTTCTCGATCCTCAATTTCGTGGAAACAGGAACCTTTACCGTGTACCAGTTTGGTACATAACCGCCGTAGTTATAAGGGCACAGATCTCCGTTGTAGTATTCCGGATCGGAAGTAAACGTTGCGCCGGCTCTGTTATCCATGTTGATCTGAACGCCGCCGTAAGTATCCGAATGGAATCCCATATGGTTTTCAAGCAGATAACCGCCCTTGGAGCTGGTAGTATCCTGAACGATCAGGTAAGACCATACTCCTTCGCCCTTCCATGTGTCATTGGTGTAATAATAAACTTCACCCTGATAAGCTATCGATTTAGAACCATCGATAGTAACCTTATGACCGCTTCCGTTAGGAGCTTCGAAATTTGATACTTTCTTAGGACAATAAACATGATGCGAACCATCATTTACCAACATATCAAGAACCTTAACAAGAGGAGCGTCATAATAGTTGTTATGGTTGGAACCGGTCCATACCATGTCGTATGTTCCTTCCTTGTCAACCTCTGTCTGCGGAAGCTCCTCGGGAAGAGCAAATTCCCATACGTTTGTTTTGCCCGCCTGCAAACTCTTGGGAGTAAATGTCGGAGCTGTTTTGTCTTTAAATTCTGCGTTATTAATATGAACGGTGTACTTGTAGTCGGGATCTGTAGGAGTCGGGATGGTATACATATTACTGAAATAAATATACTCTGCGTCCTTAGGAACACTGCCCCATACATAACCGTCACTGCCTGCGTTTGCCGTTATTTCAATACAGTTATCAGAAACCGGTGTATGATATGTTACATAAACCTTATCCCACGCATCATAAGCAGTATCTGTACCGTCTTTAAGCTTTGTTTTCTTGTTATGATAACCAACGGAAACGTTTGTTACCGTTGAACCCTCGTATTTAACCCATGTTACATCGATCTTCGAAAGCTTCGGATTGCTCGGATTATAAGTAAACTTAACAGTTACAATGCTTCTTTCTTCAAGTTTGAATGTTTTTGAAGCCTTGCCCGAACCCATCGAAGTACCGTCGGAAAATTCACCCCAAGACTGTTCATAGTCGATGCTGTTGTCGGCATTTGGATCCACACCTTCCAAAAGTGCTTTGGAGCTGAAAACCTTAACCTGATAATCACCTGCGTCAACAGGCTCGGGAATTTCATAAGTGTAAACATAGTTGCCGTCAACAGGCGTATTCGTGCTGTCCATCATAAATGTCGACTGAGCTGCTTTTGCATACGAGTGAGTATTGTTTGCCCACTTGCTAAGAGGGAAGTCGCCTATAACATAAAAGCTTTCTTCTGTCGATGTCGACTGGCTGAGCTCGATCTTTATGTCGCCCGAACCTTCATAGAAACAGATCTTCGCAGAATATACAACAGGATTTCCGTTTACATCTGCCGGAGGAGTAAACACAAAGTTTCCGTCAGAGCCCAAAGTGCCGTCGTCCGCATCTCCGCCGAATGCCGAATCCCACGGGATCGCACCCGAAGAGGTTGCTTTCGGAACGATCTTAAGGTTATAGGTAATACCTGTTTCAACTGTTCTTGAAGCAACATACTCAAAGCGATCCTGCTCTGCATTATATGTCATGTCATCGGCAGCTGCAAGATCATTCGTTGTATATACAACACCTGTTCTGGTATCACGGCCGAAATCATTCTCCCAGTCTGCAACAACCGCATAGTGATTCTTGTCGCCTTCGGAACCCGGAGTGTACGCTTTGTAGCCAACGCTCCATGTAGCTCCCTTTGTATTGATCCAAACACTGACGGTCTGACCTGCGGCAACATCAAGAACCATATTGTTGCTTCCGCCGTTGTCGCCCCATGCGTAAGCGCCCCAAGCGACCTTATCTTCACCGTCTTTTTGACGAATTATTTTGAATTCATAATGACCTACGGGACAATCGGGAATCTCAACCTGATAAGTACCGCTGCCCTTCTTCTTCTTAAGAAAGTACTTGCTGTCAACATTACTGAAAAGAGCATCACCCGATGTTGCGCCCTCGGGACGCCCCCAGTTGCTGAAATTATTTCCTATAACTGCGAATGTATATTCAAACTCAATACCGCTCGGCTCGGTTGAAACATTCGCAAGCTTTTCGAATTTCAATTCTTCATTGCCTGCGCTTGTGCCGCCCGGAGTCGGATCATCGGGATCGGACGGTGTTACCGGAGTAGTCGGCGTTACCGGAGTCGGAACAGTACCGCCCTCGCTGTACTTCGATTTAAAGCTCAGCTTTGTTGGACTCTGCCCGTCAACGGGAAGATCCTTGGATTTTACATTGATAGTAAGATAGTTGCCTGCTGCTGCGTCGCCGCAAACCTCAGCCAGGAACCTGTTGGCTGCTTCTTCGGTGTCGAACATTTGTATCTGGCGATTGCCTTCGCTGTCTTCACCGTCTGCGATAAAGCCTTCTTTAACGATTTCTCTGCCCCATTCGTTCATGCTGACTGTCGCAACGTCATTAAACGAATAGCTGTGTTGATCGTCAACTTTTGCAATGCCTGTGAAAACACCTGTAGATTTATCAAAAGCATTGCTGCTCAATCTGTACCAGCCGTAGCCTTCATATTCAAAACCTTCCGGACCGCCGGTATTTTCAATATTCTTGGCTCTTCTGTAGTGGATAGTCGAAATATTCTTCTTTGTGAATATATTATAATACTTGTTACAATATTTAGCAAAGTCGTTTACGTTGCCTTTGCCTTCGTTGCTGTCTTCAAAGTGCTTTGTAAGTTCATCTTTACCGCCTACGTTACGAGCATCCTGAAGTGTGTTGCTGTTTAGTGTGATGTAAACGTCAAGACCGTTGTTTTCGCCGGTTTCCTTCGGAACGGGAATACCGAACATCTCCCATGACTGTCTGTCTTCGCCATCGGTACGAACCGTATATATCCAGTTACCGTTTTTATCCTTAAACGAAGGTCTTGTAACGATACAGTTTACAAAGTTAACGTTGTCATTTGAACCGAACTGCATCTCGGTTACATACCACTGGTTTCCTTCGTAAAGCATAGCGCAGTCACCGGTAGGACCTA
>CACYDY010000234.1 GCA_902773245.1 uncultured Ruminococcus sp. | reverse complement strand
TTCGTGTGGTTGCGGAGGCAGGATTTGAACCTACGACCTTCGGGTTATGAGCCCGACGAGCTACCAAACTGCTCCACTCCGCGATATCCAATTTTCTGGAACTCACTCCCAACGTTTATATATTATATCACTACAGAAGCAAGTTGTCAATAGTTTTTTTATAATTTTTTTGTTGGTTCGTTGTGGTTCATGGTAAAATAAAGTTAGACAAAAAAATGTTAAAATGTGGAAATTTTATAACTGATATGAAACTATCAACACCCCACACAAAACCATATCAAATAACATTAGTTTTTACTCAAGAACATTATACCACAAATCACAGAAAAAATTCAAACAACCTTTACAAATATTCAACCGAATCAATATTTTCCAAAAAAAAAAATTTGATTATTTGTGTTTCTACAATTTTTAAACATTCTGTAAACCATTCAATTTATAATTACAATTCAGATTAAAAAAAATTTTTAAATAATTCCTTGACAACACTTGACATTTAATGTTATAATCAGTATGCCGCATATCATGGGCAGCCAAGACAGTTTTAACATCACTGCGCCCACAAGGTCGTTTCCATAGGAAATTGATAGCTGATAGCGAGTCTTTAAGGAAAGTGCAGGTGTCTGCAATGTACGCAATTATTCAAACAGGCGGAAAGCAGTACAAGGTAGAAGAAGGCAGCGTAATCTACGTTGAAAAGCTCAATGCCGAAGAAGAAGCAACAGTAAACTTTGATGTAGTAGCAGTAGGAACACAGGGCGATTTCGTTACGGGTGATCCTTATGTTGCAAAAGCTTCCGTAACAGGTAAGGTTCTCAAAAACGGTAAGGGCAAGAAGATCACAGTTTCAACTTACAAGCCGAAGAAGGGCGAAAAGAGAAAAATTGGTCACAGACAGCCGTATACCAAGGTTGAGATCGTTACAGTAAACATGGACTAATATGACTGAGGTGGATTTCTACACCGCAAAAAACGGAGAGCTTTTGGGATTTCATGTTCACGGTCACAGCGGCTATGCCGAAGAGGGCGAGGATATTGTCTGTTCTGCGATCAGCTCGGCTGTTTATCTTGTTATGAACACCGTTACCGAGATCATGCATATTGACGCTCAGATCGAGGTTGACGACGGTGATGCGGTGATGAGAATTTTATCGAAGCACGCAGCTTCCTGCAGAGATATTCTTCAGGGCTTGAAGCTGCATTTGCTTGCTCTTGAAGAGCAGTACAGTAATTTTATTATCGTAAAATATACGGAGGTGTAAATCATGGTAAAGGTTAATATTCAGCTTTTTGCTCACAAAAAAGGTATGGGTTCTACAAAGAACGGTCGTGATTCCGAGTCCAAGCGTCTTGGCGCAAAGCGCGCAGACGGTCAGTTTGTTCTTGCCGGCAACGTTCTTGTTAAGCAGCGTGGAACACACATTCATCCGGGTGAGAATGTAGGTCGTGGCTCCGACGATACATTGTTCGCTAAGGCTGACGGCATCGTTCGTTTTGAGCGTCTTGGCCGTGACCGTAAGAAGGTTTCTGTTTATCCCGAGCAGTGATCCTTTGATTGAGTAAAATAAGCTTATAAAAAATGATTAGGAGCGATACTGCAATCGCTCCTTTTTGTTATATTTAAGCGCTTAAGTTGGAACATTGCCCGCCGAGGAGATAAGCGTATAATTTTAGCAAGCATTTTCCGAGCGGAAGCAAACTTACCGTTACAAAATGTTCGGCGACACCACAAGCGGGCGTGTGCCCGCCGGGGAGGTATTATTATGAATATTTCTGAAAAAAATGTTACAATGGGTTTAGGCGGGGTCGCCCTCATGGTTTTGGGCATAATAGTCAATATGAAATTTTTTGTCGTGATAGGTCTTATTCTGATGGCGAGAACCATTATGAAAGTAAAAACCGACATTCCCAATAGCAGTGACATCGTCAGCGGTGTCAACAGAAGTATGCCGGATCACGGCAAGACTGCAAGATCATCGGACAGTATCTCTTATGAAGATCCCTCCGGTTCAAACTACGATGAAACGGATAATTCAAACTGCTGCCCGATATGCAAGACTTTTTCACCGATAGGTTACTGCAGTAACTGCGGATATAAATTTAAAAGGTGATCTGTTCGCATTAACAATTCGGAATCGATGTTTAACCTAAGGGAACCACTGATTAAATCACACCTTACAGGCTTGGCGCTCATCTTGCTTACCTTTTTTCGTCAAATTGCACTCAAATCGTTTGAAATACGCCCGAAGGAAGTGCCCTTGGGGTGCGTCAGTATTCCTGCACGATTTTTGTTCAATTTGCCTGAAAAAATTCTACGCAATATGAGCACCAGATTTAATCAGTGCTTCCCTAAGAAAAGGAAGTGTGTAAAATGTTTGTAGATGTAGCAAAGATAAAAATAAAAGCCGGTGACGGCGGCGACGGAAGCGTTGCGTTTCACCGTGAAAAATACGTTGCGTCGGGCGGTCCCGACGGAGGCGACGGCGGCAGAGGCGGTAATATCGTTTTTAAAGCGGACGATAACCTTAGCACACTTGCTGACTTTCGCTACAAAAGAAAATATTCCGCTCCCAAAGGCGAAAACGGCAGAGGCGGCCGCTGCAACGGAAAGAAAGCAGAGGATCTTGTGATCAAAGTTCCCAGAGGAACCGTTATCAAAGATGCCGAAACCGGAAGAGTAATGGCAGATATTTCGGGCAGCGAACCTGTTGTTGTTGCAAAGGGCGGAAAGGGCGGCTGGGGAAACACCCATTTTGCAACTCCCACACGTCAGACCCCTCGTTTTGCAAAACCCGGAATGCCGGGAGAACAATTCGAGGTTCGGCTTGAGTTGAAGCTTTTGGCAGACGTTGGCTTGGTGGGCTTTCCGAACGTCGGAAAAAGCACGCTTGTTTCCGTTGTGAGCGAAGCAAAGCCCGTCATCGCAAACTATCATTTTACGACAATAACTCCTGTGTTGGGAGTTGTACGACTTGCAGAGGGCGAGTCTTTCGTTATGGCGGACATTCCCGGTCTGATCGAGGGCGCATGGGAAGGCGTCGGCTTGGGTCATCAGTTTTTGCGCCACGTTGAACGCTGCCGTATGCTGGTTCACATCGTTGATATTTCGGGCAGCGAAGGCAGAGATCCAAAGGAGGATTTTAAAACTATCAACACCGAGCTGGAAAAGTTTAATCCGGAGCTTGCAAAACGCCCGATGGTCGTTGTCGGTAACAAGTGCGATCTTGCGACGGACGAGCAGATCGAAGAATTCAAACGCTTTGTGGAGGAACAGGGATACAAGTTCTTTCCGATAATGGCGGCGATAAGATATGACGTTGATCCGCTTCTCAACTGCATAAGAGAAGAATTGTCAAAGCTCCCCCCCATTTCAAGATTTGAAGCCGAGCCGCTTGAGATCCCGCCGGTTGACAAGGCTAAGAAGAACGAAGTCAGAATTACAAACCACGACGGAGTGTACTTTGTTGAGGGCGAGTGGCTTGTTAAGATATTGAACTCCGTCAATTTTGACGATTACGAATCACTGCAGTATTTCCAAAGAGTTCTGATTAATTCGGGTGTGATAGACGCATTGTATGACGCCGGAGTTCAGGAGGGCGATACCGTTTCGATTTATGATTTTGAATTTGATTTTGTTGATTGATAGGTGATAATAATATGCGTCTGCTTGACAGAGAAGTTAATTTGAATCAAATGAGTCCGCTGACACTTGCGTTTATCGGTGACGGGGTTTATGATCTGCTGGTTAGAGAGAAGCTTGTGTGCGAGGCTAACCGTCCCGTCGGAGTATTGAACAGTGAGAAAATAAAGACAGTCTGCTGCAAGGCTCAGGCTAAAATCGCAAATGAGTTGCTGCCGGATCTGAACGAAGAAGAAACAAGTGTTTTTAAAAGAGGTAAAAACGCTCACGCAATGACAGTCCCCAAAAATGCAAAGCGTATAGATTATCATACGGCAACAGGTCTTGAAGCTCTGTTCGGTTATCTCTACCTGAAGGGAAGCTCGGACAGACTCAGAGAATTGTTTGAGATCATCGAGAAATTTGATTTGGAATAAAGGAGAAAAGATCAATGACGGAATTTGAAAAATTCAGACAAAAGCTTGAACAGGAGCTGCTGCCCGATATGTTTTATCAGTCGAAAACAGATATGCTTAACGCAATGCTCGACAAAGAGGGAAAGTTTTTCAGCGATTTGTATTTGATATATGCCCCTGTTTCCGATATCGTCTACAAGGAAGAGGACTTCAAAATCACACCGAAACGTGTTATGTCGGATAACAAAATGATGTATTTTGTAGTTGCCGAAATGCCCGATCCGACGACCGAGGGTCACTGCAAAAAGATATATTTTTGCTATGACACCGAATCGGAAAAAGCGCGATATTATACGACCGAATATTCAAAGAGCGGAATATATCAGGTTTGTTCGCTCAACAAAAATATGAAAAGAACGGTTCATGACATTGCTCCCCAAAATGAAGAACAGGAGCTTCAAAAAATAGGAAATCTTTTCTTGTTTTATGCAAGAGGCTGATTTTTACCGCTCGTACCGATGGATTTATAGTAATAAATGCAGTATCCACAACTTAAGAGTAGAGTGAATGTATGCAGGGTTCGGGGCGTTAGCCCCGATAGGCGGAGGGGTGCGGGTCTCCAGTGGAGACCGCTGCGCAGCAGCAGCACCGACCGAGCCGGCAGGCGAGACTCGAAGCCCGCCACCCTTTAGCCCCCTTTTCCTCGAGGGAAAGGGGG
>CACYDY010000233.1 GCA_902773245.1 uncultured Ruminococcus sp. | reverse complement strand
GCGGTTTCAGTCAAGGAAATATGCTATTTTACCGGTGTTTCCCAGTCCGTGACGGATACTTTGATAAAAAAGGGAGTGTGTGAAGCCTTTGATCAGGAAACGTTCAGACTTCCCGAATCAAGCTATTCAAGCGGCTCGGGCGAGGTCACTCTGACTAAGGAGCAGCAGTGCGCCTATGAGCAGCTTCTCTCGCTTTCTCAAGGCTCAAAGGCGGCGGTTTCGCTGCTTTACGGAGTTACCGGCTCGGGAAAGACATCGGTTTTTCTCAAGCTCATGGAAACTGTTTACAGGCAGGGCAGGGGAGTTATAGTAATGGTTCCCGAAATTGCCTTGACGCCGCAGCTTGTTTCGCTTTTTAAGTCACGCTTCGGCAGCGATGTTGCGGTTTTCCACAGCGCATTGTCAATGGGCGAAAGACTTGACGAATGGAAACGTGTGCGAAAGGGCGCGGCAAAAATTGCTGTCGGAACAAGAAGCGCCGTGTTTGCGCCTTTTGATAATATCGGGCTGATAATTATGGACGAGGAGCAGGAATACACCTACAAATCAGAGTCTGCCCCGAGATTTCATGCCCGGGATATCGCAAAGCTGAGGTGTTTTGAACACAATGCGCTTCTTGTGCTTGCTTCCGCCACACCGTCAATTGAAACCTTCTATCATGCAAAACAGGGCACGTACTCAATGTCAAGACTCGGCAGGCGTTACGGAAATGCAAAGCTGCCCGAAGTCATAATTGCCGACATGAACGAAGAAAAACTGTCCGGCAGCAGTACCGGGTTCAGCAGCGTTCTGATCGATTCTATCTCCGAAAATCTGAGCCGAGGCGAACAGTCGATTCTTCTTTTGAACAGAAGAGGTTTCAATACCTTTGTGACGTGCAGACGCTGCAGCGAAGTCATAACCTGTCCCAACTGCAGCATTTCCCTGACGTACCATGCCGCCAACAATCGGCTGATGTGCCACTACTGCGGATTTTCGATGAGAATTACCGACAAATGCCCGCACTGCGGAGCAAACGAGCTGCGATATTCCGGAAGCGGCACTCAAAGAGCCGAACAAAGCCTGTCGGGGCTTTTTCCGGGCGCAAAGGTTCTCAGACTTGACGCAGACTCAACGCTTGCAAAGCAGTCGCACGAAAAGAAACTCGCACAGTTTAAGAACGGCGAATATGACATTCTCCTCGGAACACAGATGGTTGCCAAGGGCTTGAATTTCCCCAAGGTAACGCTTGTGGGTGTCCTTTCGGCAGATCAGACACTCTACAGCGAGGATTTCAGAAGCTATGAACGCGCATTTTCGCTGCTGACTCAGGTTGTCGGAAGATCGGGAAGAGGCGACCGCCCGGGGCGAGCGGTAATTCAAACCTACACCCCCGAGAATCCTATAATGAAGCTTTCTGCGGCGCAGGACTACGACGAGTTTTACAAAACCGAGATAAAAGTCAGAAAGGCAATGCTTTATCCGCCGTTTTCCGATATCTGCATGATAGGAATAACGAGCCGCAAAGAGGAGAAGTGCGCCGCCGCAGCCGGGGAGTTCACGAAACGGCTTTGCGAGCTGATGAAGGAAAGCTACAGCGATATTCCGATAAGAATACTGGGGCCGTCGCCTGCGTCGGTGTATCGTGTTAACAACAGATACAGATATAAAATTATACTAAAATTCAGAAATTCAAAACGATTCAGACAGATGCTTTCAAAGGCAGCTGCGGATTTTGCAAAAGACAGATTATTTTCAGATGTTTCGGTTTTCGCAGATATAAACCCCGACAACATCTTGTAGAAGGAGCGTTATTATTATGGCTATGCGTGAAATTGTGCTGGAGGGCGAAAGGATTTTAACTAAAAAGTGCCGGCCCGTTGAAAAATTTGATCAAAAACTCGCCGTTCTGCTGGACGATATGGCTGAAACCCTAAAAGCAGCCGACGGAGTCGGACTTGCCGCTCCCCAGGTGGGAATACTGAGAAGAGTTTGTATCGTCGACGTTGGCGACAAGGACGGTCTTGTGGAGCTTGTGAACCCCGAGATAATCTCGTCAAGCGGAAAGCAGAGCGGAGCCGAGGGCTGTCTTTCATGCCCGAATGAGTACGGGCTGGTTGATCGTCCGATGTTTGTAACGGTGAAGGCGCAGGACAGAAACGGCAAAGAATTTACGATCAAAGGCGAGGGACTCAAAGCCAGAGCTTTCTGTCACGAGATCGACCACCTGGACGGCATTATATTCAAACAAAAAATGGAAAGACTGCTCCGCCCCGACGAGTTAGAGAAATAAGAGGAGGGCAGCTTGTGAATATAGTATTTATGGGAACGCCCGATTTTGCCGTGCCGTCGCTGAAAGCATTGGCAGAATGTGACAAATACAGCGTCAAAGCCGTTTACACCCAGCCCGACAAGCCGGTAGGAAGAAAAAAGATCATGACTCCGCCCGACGTCAAGGTTTGCGCCGAAGAATATTCGATCCCCGTGTACCAGCCCGACTCGTTCAAGGACGAAGCCGTTGTCGGAGAGCTTTCACGGTTTGAACCCGATGTGATAGTTGTGATCGCCTACGGAAAGCTGCTGCCCGAGTCGGTTTTGAATATTCCAAAATTCGGCTGTGTAAATATTCACGGTTCGCTTTTGCCGCATTTGAGGGGAGCTGCGCCTATTCAGAGAAGCGTTATCGACGGCGACAGGGTAACGGGAGTTACATCAATGCTGATGGATAAAGGTCTTGACACGGGCGATATGCTTATCAAAAAAAGCGTTGAGATCCTGCCCGATGAAACGGCAGGCGAGCTTTTTGAAAGATTGTCTGTTCTCGGAACGGAGGTTCTGTTTGAAACTCTCGAAAAAATAGAAAACGGTACGATAACAAGAGAAAAACAGGACGACAGCCTTTCAACCTACGCAAAAATGCTTTCAAAAGAGGAATGTGTCATAGATTGGAATTTATCGGCACAAACAGTGCATAATAAGGTCAGAGGTATGAATCCGTGGCCTGTCGCTGCGGCGGAGTTCAAAGGGAAAAAGCTTAAAATTTTCAAAACGGAGATCTGCCAAAAAAGCGGCAAGCCGTCGGAGGTCTTGTCGGCAGATCCGCCCATCGTTGCCTGCGGAAGTCAGAGCGTCAAGCTTGT
>CACYDY010000232.1 GCA_902773245.1 uncultured Ruminococcus sp. | reverse complement strand
TCAATTAGACTTATTGTAATTATAAAACAAAATCGGAATATTGTAAAGGTGGATTTGAGAATTTTATACAAAAAAGAAATAATTTTTTTCAGACCAAGCCATTTGAACATAGTTTTTTGTAATTTTGTGAATATTCTTCATGAAATTAACAAAAAAATCCCAAAAACTACAAATATTACGATTATAATTAGTTCTGCAATTAATTTATTGGTTATATAATATGATATAGATTTTTAGTTTATTCGGTTATTCTTCCTGCAAGGTCAAGGCAACACACAATTCACGAAAAGCATTGTATGTATTTCACTTTCATTTCACAAAGCTTGTAAAAATGGATAATATTATCAAATCAACAGACCGCCGTTTTGTTATATTTATTAAATTATAACAGAATTTATTGATTTTTTCAAGTCCTACCAATATAATTTGTTTTTGTCAATTGTCACAAATCGCAGATGTGATATATGATAAATTTACTAAAAACAGATCTTTTGAATTCGAATTTTTTATGTTTATAATGAAGGCGATAAGTCAGGATCCGGGATTTAAATTATTGTTAATTTTTTTAAAAACTGTTAATCGGTTCGATGTTGCAAAATTCGGGTGTTTGTATTATAATACTCCTTGAAGTTTTTTTATCCGCAAAGCATTACTATTCAAAAGGAGATTTTCATGATAAAAAACACACCGAAAAAATGGACAGCTCTTATTCTTGCCGCAGCCGCAGTTTTAGCTTTTTCTTTCTCGGGCTGTAATAATACCGACAACCGGCAGCAGTCACAAAAGAAACAGACCGATGACAATCCCGACAAAATAAGCATTGTTACAACTATATTTCCCCAATACGATTTTGCAAGGCAGGTCGCAGGCGACATCGCTGATCTGACCATGCTTCTCGGTCCCGGTGAGGAAAGCCATACCTTTGAGCCGACGCCGCAGGATATTATCGACATACAGAACGCAGATATTTTTATTTATGTGGGCGGAGAATCCGAATCATGGGTCGACGGCATTCTCGAATCGGTGGATAATGACAAAACTACCGTTATAAACATGATGTCGCTGGTGGACGTTGTCGAAGAAGAAATTGTTGACGGAATGCAGGACGACGAGGAAGATCACGGCAGTGACCCCAAGGAAACAGGCGACATCTCGGAGGAGTTCGAATACGACGAACACGTCTGGACTTCCGTTGACAATGCTCAGATCATAACTCAGGCAATTTCCGACGCACTTTGCGAAATTGACGAAGCCAACTCATCTGTTTACACAGCAAACTGTGAAAAATATCTTTCCGATCTTTCTTCGCTGAAAAAACAGTTTACACAAATAGTGAACGCCGGCAGCAGGAATACGATCGTTTTCGGCGACCGGTTCCCTTTGAGATACTTTGCGGACGAGTTTGGACTTGAATACTATGCAGCTTTCCCGGGCTGTGCAGAACAAAGCGAGCCGAGCGCAGGAACGGTTGCCTTCCTGATAGAGAAGGTTCGTGAGGAAAACATTCCTGTTGTGTTCTATCTTGAGCTATCGAACGGAAAAATCGCCCAAACTATCGCCGAAAGTACAAACGCCGAAAAAATGCAGTTTAATTCATGTCACAACGTAACCATGGATCAGTTCTTGGACGGAGTGACTTATATTGATCTAATGAAAGAAAACATCGAAGCGCTGGAAAAAGCTCTTCAATAATTCCCGAAGCTTTTACAGTCCCTTTTTTTGGGGGCTGTATTTTTTATGCATTGACTGCCTCATGGCCTCCGGCGGGCGGGACTCCGTCCCTGCACCCTGCAAGCCTTTTGAAAAAGGCTTGAGCGAAAACTTTTATTGATGGTTCGTCAAAGAAAGTTGATTTCTTTGATAGATACCCGTATAATTAAGTGTATAGTTTTTAACAGACATCTGCTGTGAGGAAGCCTACTTATTGTTACAAAATAGTCAGGCGGCATTGCTTGCGGGCGTGTGCCCGCCGCCCAAAAAAAGCGTATTACTTTAGAAAACTGCTGCCGAGCGGAAACCAACTTACCTTTACAAAATAGTCAGGCGGCATTGCCTGCGGCCGTGTGGCCGCCGCCCGAAAAAAAACATTGACAAAATGAAAAAATAATGGTATCATATTATGAATTAAAGAAAAGAATTTTATGAAAAAGAGGAGTGTTTATTATGGCATTTTATTTCGAAGAACCATCTCGTACATTCGGTGAGTATTTGCTTGTCCCGGGCTATTCCTCAAGCCAATGTATCCCCAATGCGGTAAGTCTTAAAACACCGCTTGTTAAATTCAAAAAAGGTGAAGAATCAGCTATTAATCTTAATATCCCTATGGTCAGCGCTATCATGCAGTCCGTTTCAAACGACACAATGGCTATCGCTCTCGCTAAGGAAGGCGGAGTTTCCTTTATTTACGGCTCACAGTCTATCGAGGACGAAGCCGCTATGGTTGCTCGTGTTAAGAATTACAAAAAAGGATTCATCACATCAACTTCAAATATTACACCCGATAACACTCTTGCAGATGTTCTCGCTATTAAAGGAAAAACAGGTCACTCGACTGTTGCCGTCACAGATGACGGAACAGCTCACGGAAAGCTCCTCGGAATTATCGGCAGCCGCGACTACAGAGTGAGCCGCATGGATAAAGCAACTAAAGTCAAGGAATTTATGACTCCTCTTGACAAGCTCGTAACCGCTCCGGCTACAACTACTCTCAAAGAAGCTAACGATATCATCTGGGAACATAAGCTCAACAACCTTCCCCTCGTTGACGAGGACGGCTGCCTTGCATATCTCGTTTTCAGAAAAGACTATGACTCGCACAAGGAAAATGTTAACGAGCTTCTTGACTCCCACAAAAGCTACATAGTAGGAGCAGGCATTAACACACGTGATTATGCCGAAAGAGTTCCCGCTCTGATAAACGCAGGCGCTGATGTTCTTTGCATAGATTCCTCGGAGGGATTCTCCGAGTGGCAGAAGCTCACAGTAGACTGGATCAGAGCGCACTACGGCGAGAGCGTTAAGGTTGGCGCCGGAAACGTTGTCGACAAAGACGGTTTCAGATTCCTTGCAGAGTGCGGCGCTGACTTTATCAAAGTAGGAATCGGCGGCGGTTCGATTTGTATTACAAGAGAAACAAAGGGTATCGGCAGAGGTCAGGCTACAGCTTTGATCGACGTTTGCAAGGCTCGTGACGAATACTTTGAAGAAACCGGCATTTATATTCCTGTCTGCTCGGACGGCGGAATCGTTCATGATTATCATATTACCCTGGCTCTTGCTATGGGCGCTGATTTCGTAATGCTCGGCAGATACTTTTCCCGTTTTGACGAAAGCCCGACTCAAAAGGTCAAGATCAACGGCTCCTTTGTAAAGGAATACTGGGGCGAAGGCTCCAACAGAGCAAGAAACTGGCAGAGATACGACCTTGGCGGCGACAAGAAGCTTTCATTCGAAGAGGGTGTTGACAGCTACGTTCCATATGCCGGCAGACTCAAAGACGGCGTTGCCATTACAACATACAAAGTAAAATCCACAATGTGCAACTGCGGCGCGCTTTCCATTCCGGAGTTCCAGCAGAAAGCAAGACTCACGCTTGTTTCGTCAACCAGTATTGTCGAAGGCGGCAGCCATGACGTTATCGTAAAGGACAGCGTTTATAACAACTGATTTTCGGATTATTTAACGGCAGGTTTTCCCTGCCGTTTTTTTCGTCCTCACAATTTTGATTTTAAAAATCAACCGGACTGTTATAAGAATGAGTATAGTATCGGCAGTCATTTAACGATGTTATATTTGCTTTTAAAATATTCATAATTCTCAACATCTCTTATTCAGCGCTGAAAAAGAAAAAGGAACGCCCCATATGGAACGTCCCTCTGTTAAATACTTAAATACTATATTATATTACGGATTCGGCTGACGCATTGCATCATTGTAAACATTGATGTAGTCGCTTGCCGATCTGTCCCAGCTGTTGTCGGAATGCATTGCTCTCCAAATGAGCTTTACCCAGCCATCTCTGTTCCAATAGCCGCCGATCGCACGATTGACTGCTCCAACCATATCCCATGTGTCATAGTTGCGGAATGTGAAGCCGTTTCCGTTTCCGTCCTGGCTGTCGTGGATAGAATCCTTCAAACCGCCGACTTCTCTTACTACCGGAATAGTACCGTAACGAAGTGCGATCATCTGAGAAAGTCCGCAAGGCTCGCTCTTTGACGGCATGAGGAAAATATCCGAACCCGAATAGATCTTTCTTGCAAGCTCGTTTACATAGCCGAAGCAGGAGCAAACTCTGCCCGGATATCTCCACTGGAGATTTCTGAAGAAGTCCTCATATTCAGCGTCGCCCGAACCGAGAATTACAAACTGACAGTCATTGTTCTGTAGAATATTGTCAATACCGTCACGAACCAAATCAAGACCCTTGTGTGAAACAAGACGTGAAACCATGCTGACGATCGGAATATCCTCTCTTCTGTCCAGGTTAAGACGCTCCTGAAGTCTTCTCTTGCATTCGTTCTTACCATAGAGGTTATCGGAAGTATAATTTGCATAAAGGTGATAATCCGTTGCAGGATCGTAGCTTGCGTTGTCAATTCCGTTGAGAATGCCGCAAAGCTTATAGTGGAAAAGATTGAGTGCCGGATCAAGTCCGTGGCTGAACCATGGGTCTTTGATCTCAAGCGCATAGCTTGGCGAAACGGTGTTGACCTTTGTTGAACAAACGATTGCGCCCTTCATCATGTTGAGCTTTCCGTCCTGATCAAGAATAGCGCCGTCCTGTGCGGGAATACCTACTACGTCTTCGTTAAGATCCCAGCCGTATTTTCCCTGATACTGGATATTATGAATCGTGAAAAGACTCTTGATATCGTGATACCAGCCGTTGTGGGAATAGAAAAGATAATAATAGGTTGGAACAAGGGAGGTCTGCCAGTCATTGCAGTGAATGATGTCCGGCTTGAAATCTACATATGGAAGCATTTCAAGACAAGCTCGCGAGAAGAATGCAAATCTCTCGGCATCATCATAGAATCCGTACAAACCGTTACGCTTGAAGTAATACTCGTTGTCGATAAAGTAATAAAGAACACCGTTATAGCGAGCCTCGAAAACACCGCAATACTGATGACGCCACGATACCGGAACGGTAAAGCTTGTGATATAGTGCATTGTATCACGCAGACTTTGCGGAATGTCACCATACAAAGGCATTACAACTCGGCAGCCTACCATTCTCTGGCGAAGAGCCTGCGGCAATGAGCCTGCAACATCTCCAAGACCGCCCGACGCAGCGAAAGGCTTTGCTTCGCTGGTACAAAACAACACTCTCATTTTAATAACCTCCTAAATTTAAACAATTCAATATGGTAAGGAAGAACAAATGAGAAATAATTTATTTATAAAGATTATTAATCATTCATTTTTCAATACTTTCCATCTTCCGCTTTGAAGTATGTCACATCTTCAAAGCGGAATTAAATTATTTACAAACTAATTATACTACACTTTTCTTAGAAATGCAAACGGGATATGAATCAATTCCGCAAAGCATTCTTGTCGGAGTGACGACAACGTCCTTATCACAGATAACATAATTAAGAGTTGTATC
>CACYDY010000231.1 GCA_902773245.1 uncultured Ruminococcus sp. | reverse complement strand
TTTTTCGTTGCTTCAAGATCTTTGTTAAGACGCTTCAATTCAGCGTCCTTGTCAACAAGCTCGTCCATGGGAATATATATCTTTGCGTCAGCCGTAACTACAGTCACAGCGCCCTCGATATCAAAAGCGTCGCCGACTTCAACTTCGCTCGCAGACGCAAGCTTTACTATGAACTTTGCGCCGTTTTTAAAAGTATCTCCAAACTGAGAAGCTACATAAACCTTTGCTTTTCTTGACGGAGGAACGTTCATCTCGGAGCGTCTGTTGCGGATAGCCTTGATAGCGTCTGTAATTCTTGTCATCTCGGCAGCCGCAGTTTCGAAATTCAAATTCTCGTCATACTCAGGGAAACGTGTCAGCATGACAGTTTCTCCTTCGTGCGGAAGTGTCTGCCAGATTTCTTCGGTAATGAACGGCATGAACGGATGAAGCAGTCTGAGAGCCTTTTCAAGCACCCAAACAAGAACCTGTCTTGCATTCTGCGCAGACTGACCCTCGCTTTGAAGTCTTGCCTTTGCAAGCTCTATATACCAGTCGCAGTAGTAATCCCAAATAAAATCGTAAACCTTTTGAACCGCAATGCCAAGCTCAAATTTGTCAAGATTTTCCGCAGCCTCTTTTGCAACATTGTTGAGAACCGTGATTATCCACTTATCCTCGATCTCAAGCTCCTTTGGAAGCTTGTTTTCAACGTCATGATCGTCTATATTCATGTGAACAAAACGGCTTGCATTCCAAAGCTTGTTGGCAAAATTTCTGCTTGCAGTCATCTTTTCCTCGGAGTAACGCATATCGTTTCCGGGCGCGTTTCCTGTCACAAGTGTGAGTCTGAGCGCATCTGCGCCGAATCTCTCGATAACCTCAAGCGGATCTATACCGTTGCCAAGAGATTTGCTCATTTTTCTGCCCTGCGAATCACGAACCAATCCGTGAATAAGAACCGTTTCGAACGGTACTTTTCCGACGTGCTCAATTCCGCTGAACATCATACGCATAACCCAGAACGGAATAATATCATATCCTGTAACCAAAACGCTTGTCGGATAGAAATACTCCATCTCGTCGGTTTTCTCCGGCCAACCGAGAGTCGAAAACGGCCAAAGAGCCGATGAGAACCATGTGTCAAGGGTATCGGGATCCTGACGCATCGGCTTCGAGCATTTCGGACAGCAGGCGCGGCTCTCTTTTGTAACTACAGTTTCACCGCAGTCGTCGCAATAGAAAGCCGGGATCTGATGTCCCCACCACAGCTGACGAGAAATACACCAGTCACGAATATTTTCCAGCCAATGGAAATATGTCTTTTCAAAGTGAGGAGGAACGAACTGAGTTTCGTCGTTTTTAACTGCGTCTATAGCCGGACCTGCAAGCGGCTTCATTTTAACGAACCACTGCTTTGAAACTCTCGGTTCAACCGTCGTTGAACAGCGGTAGCACGTTCCTACATTATGAGAATAGTCCTCTATCTTAACCAATGCGCCTTCTGCCTTAAGATCTTCAACGATAGCCTTTCTTGCCTCGTAGCGATCCATACCGGCATACTTGGGATAATCCTCTGTGATTTTTGCGTCATCGGTCATAACGTTGATAATTTCAAGATTATGACGAAGTCCAACCTCAAAGTCGTTGGGATCGTGCGCCGGCGTAATTTTAACAACACCCGTTCCGAAATCCATTTCAACGTAGTCGTCTGCAATGATGGGAATTTCCCGATGAACTATTGGCAAAATAAGAGTCTTGCCTACAAGATCTTTGTATCTTTCATCATTTGGATTAACAGCAACCGCCGTATCGCCGAGAAGCGTTTCAGGACGTGTGGTAGCCAGGTTAATATAACCGCTGCCGTCCTTGAGGGGGTATCTCAAATGCCAAAAATGACCTGCCTGCTCCTCGTATTCAACCTCTGCGTCGGAGATCGAAGTCAAACATTTCGGACACCAGTTAATAATACGCTCACCGCGATAGATAAGACCCTTTTCATAAAGACGAACAAAAACTTCTTTTACCGCTTTATTGCAGCCCTCGTCCATGGTGAATCTTTCTCTTTCCCAATCTGCGGAAGAGCCGATTTTTCTGAGCTGCTTTACGATACGTCCGCCGTACTCTGCTTTCCAAGCCCAGGCGCGTTCGAGAAATTTTTCTCTTCCGATATCTTCCTTTGTAATGCCCTCTTTTCGCATTGCTTCAACGATTTTTGCCTCCGTTGCAATTGAGGCATGATCTGTTCCCGGAAGCCACAGTGCGCTGAATCCCTGCATTCTTTTAAATCTGATAAGAATATCCTGGAGTGTATTGTCGAGCGCATGCCCCATATGAAGCTGACCTGTGATATTTGGCGGCGGCATAACAATTGTATATGGTTTCTTATCCTTGTCTATTTCCGCATGAAAATAACCGTTTTTCATCCAAAAATCATATATTCTGTTTTCAAACTTTGCAGGATCATAAGCCTTTGCAAGTTCCTTGCCCATTTCATCTTCAACCTTTCATATTTATTCCTGTTCGTGGGGTACAGGTTATGTCCGGATCAATTCCGACATTGCCGGTTTATATCATTTATAAATCCAAAATTCATAAACATAAACCAAACCGGCATATTATTCAAAAAACGCTTTCAGAAAAAGCTTTACATATAATTATCTCATTATACGAGGATTTTGTCAATAGATTTTCGAATCTAAAACACGGTTTTTGAATGAGTAAACAATCTGTGAATATATTTTATCGTGTCGCCTTGGAGCGGCGAGGTAACACTGTGTAAGCCGAAACTAAGGGGCATTTTCTGCCAAAATGCCCCTCTTATTAAAACAGTCCGCCGGACTGTTTTAATAATTCACCCCTAAAAGGGCTGAATTATGCCTTCGGCGACCAAAGGCGCTGCCTTTGGAAACTGCCCGCTTTTTTCAAAAAGCGGGGCAAAAACTCTAATTGTCCTCTTTCAAGCTTTTTTGTGAAATTTTCAAATTTGCTCATTTATAGTTTAATTAACAAATTCTTTATTCAGTCAAAATCCCTGGAATCTAAAAAATCATTACATCATCAAAGATCAGACCAACAAACCGATTTTTTGCAAATAAAATCTGATATCCGACGCAAGATACAGCGAACCGCACACCAAAACGGCTGAATTTTCGACCTTGCCTGCAAGCTCCAACGCCGTATCCACCGCTTTCAAAGC
>CACYDY010000230.1 GCA_902773245.1 uncultured Ruminococcus sp. | reverse complement strand
CCCCTTGCAAAGGGCTGTACGCTAAGGTGTTTCGCCGGCGGCACGACGGCGACCAAAGGCTCTGCCTTTAGAAACTGCGGGCGCAAGGCGGACGTATTTCAAGAAAATTTAACGCCGTTCAGGGCAAATTAGACAAACAGAAATGAAAAGTTATTGATAAACAGTTCCTTGAGTGACAGTAAAAAGGTAATTCTCAATTGGGAAGTTTAAGTTAATAATATGAATTTGGTTATTAAAATTTTTACTTTTTCCGAGTTTTGTGTTATAATATTATGAGGTTGAGATTATGAAAGATCCTTATGAAATTTTAGGTGTTGACAGCCGGGCAGACGAGCAAACGGTTCGTGCCGCTTACAAAAAAGCTGCCGCAAAATATCACCCATTCTTGTCCGATGACAGTGAAAATAATTCCGCAAAACAAAAAATGTCCGAGTTGGACGAAGCTTATGATTTCATAATCAGCAGGCTCCGTGATTCAGGCGGCAGATCGGACGATGATCGTCAGTCCGTTTCGGAATACGTTGATGTCAGAAAATTAATAGCTGACGGCAGATTGGACGATGCCGAAGAGATTCTGGACGGCGTTGGTAAAGCTTCCCGTTTTGGCGAGTGGAATTATTTAAAAGCATATATTCTCTACAAAAGAGGCTGGCTCGACGAGGCAGGCGACTACGTTTCGAGAGCCGTTAAGTCAGACCCCCGCAACGAGGAATTTGCCCGGCTTTACAATGAGCTTAACGACAGTAAAAGCGGTTCCGTCGGCGGCTACTTCCCCGGTCTGGCGCTTGGGTGCGCGCCGTGCTCGATGTGTATGTCGCTGTTATGCTGTGACATCTGCTGCGGCTGCCTCAGAAGAAAGTAGGGACGCTGCATGAATCATAGTTTCACTATAGCTCTGGGCGGCATTCTGACAGCTTTGGCGCTTGTCTGTATGTTTATTGCTCCTCTTGTTCCGGTAGCAGTTTACCTTTGCACAACGCTGTCGGGCATTTGCATTGCAGTAGCCGCATTCGAGATCGGCAATAAATATGCTTTGTGCGTTTATTCGGCGGCTTCTTTTTTATCGCTGCTTCTGATTGCCGACAAAGAAACTGCTTTTATTTTTATTCTTACCTTCGGGATTTATCCTATCTATAAAAATTTACTGGAAAAATCAGAGTTCAAGCTCAAAAACAGAGAGCTTGTCGTAAATGCTTTCAAGCTTCTGTTCCTGAGCGTTTCTTGTTCGGTCTGCTTTTTCCTTTCGGTTACGGTTTTGGGAGTTCCAAAGGAAAGCTACATGATCGGCGAGCTGTATCTCCCCGGAGTGATAATCCTCATGGAAATAACGCTTTGCATGATGTATGACAAAGCGTTGGATAATATTATAATTATTTACAAATTAAAATTCAGAAAAAATATTTTAAGGAAATGGTGATAAGTTATGAAAAAAATCGGTTTCATAGGAGCAGGCAACATGGCAACCGCCATTATTGACGGACTTTTAAGAGATAATCCCGAAAATGCGGTCAACATTACCGTTTTTGACGTAATGAAGGACAAGCTTGACGTTATGAACAAAAAAGGCGTTAATACTGCCGATTCCGCCGATAAGGTAGTTTCGGACAGCGATATTACTGTTTTGGCTGTCAAGCCTCAGAACTATGCCGAGGTTCTTGAAAGCATAAAGCCGGCTGTCAATTCCGATAAGGTTATTGTCACGATTGCCGCAGGTATTTCAACCGACTACATCGCTAAAACTATTGAATGCGAATGCCCGATGGTTCGTGTTATGCCGAACACGCCTCTTCTTCTCGGCGCAGGCGCTACGGCTGTAAGCAGAAGAAATATTTCGGACGAGGATTTCAAATGCGTTTATGATATGTTCGCAAACGGCGGCGTTGTCGAAATTCTGGACGAAACACAGATGAACAGCGTGATCGCTGTCAACGGCAGCAGTCCGGCTTATATTTATCTTTTTGCAAAGGCTATGGCAGACTATGCAAAAAAAGAAGGAATCGACGAATCGGCGGCTCTCAGACTTATTTGCGCAACACTCAAGGGCAGCGCGGAAATGCTTGAAAACTCGGGAGATACACCCGATACTCTCATCAAAAAGGTTTCGTCGCCGGGGGGAACAACTCTGAAAGCGCTTGAAAAGCTGGAAGAAAAGGATTTTTATCAATCGATCATAGAAGCTATGGACGCCTGCACAAAAAGAGCTGACGAGCTTTCAAAATAATCCAAGTCAGATTTGACAAAAAACTGCGAATATATTTTGTCGCCGCAGCATAGAATGTCCCGATGAGAAATGGAGGACGTGTTCTATGAAAAACATTGCTGCGGCAGCCGACGGCTTACAAAAAAGCGAAAGAAACGGCGGAATATTTTCACTCGAAACAAACGCAGAGAGGATCATTAAACGCTGCGGAGTGATAATTTTTTTGATAATTACTCTTTTTTCGGGAATGATTTTCGGTGCTGTTGGGATCATGAAAGCCGACGATACCGTTTTTGAAAAAATACAGCCGTTATTTTCTGTTTTTATTAACACAAAAAATAATGTTCCGCCGATAAGAGTGTTCGTAAATTCATTTACAATTTCGTTTTTGTTTGCAGCTTTGCTGTACATATCATCGTTTTCGTTGTTGGGGATTCCCCGTGCGGTTGCGCTGTTGTTTCTCCAAGGCGCCAGATATGGGATCCTGTCGGGGATTTTGTGCATGAACTACGGTCTAAAAGGGCTTTTGTTTTATCTTACGGTAAATCTGTCAGGTGGTTTTTTGTCCTCTGCGGCGATAGTGTACCAGTCGCAATACTGCGTCGATTTTTCACTGGCGCTGCTGCTTGAAACTATCGGCAAAAGAAAGCCTGACTCTCCCCCGCTAAGAAACAAAGCCGCCGAACTCTCTTTAAACAGCTGCTTTGTGATAATGGCTATAATTTTTGCCTCTTTAACAGACACTCTGCTGTTCTTTTTCGCAGGCGGATTGTTCAAGCTTTGAACTATTATTAATAATTTTCCCGAAGGAGGGATAACGTGGCGTTAAACGGAATGCGTTCCGAGAGTGATTTTGATAAAAAAATGAAAAGCGTTAAGTTTTTTAACACTTATTTTGATAATTTTAAAGTCCTCTTTTTGACGAATATTTTTTATTTGATATTCTTTATTGCGGCAGGCGGCTATGTTTATCTGACGTTCGTTTTGCTGTCACAGCTGTCACAACCAAATATTATAATTATAACCGCTCTGGGCGGTCTTGTGATATTGAATGTCGGAATGGCAGGGGTCGCAGAGGTTTGCCGATATGCTTACACAAATAAACAGTTTTCGGTTTTTCGCACTTTCGCAAAAGGACTGAAAGAAAATTTTTTGAAATTTTTACTTCACGGCGTAGTCTTCTATTTGTTTACTGCCGTAACGTACTCTTCCGTTTTGCTTTATTACAACGGTACAAAAAAAAGCTCTTTCTTTTGGATTCCTTTGATAATCAACATACTGATTTCTGTTTTTCTGCTGTTCACAGGTTATTATCTTAATTTGATGACTGCTTCGATAAATATCGAATTAAAACATATTTACAAAAACTGTCTTCTGTTTTCATTCGGCGAGCTGAAAAACAACATTCTTGCTACTGTCGCACTGTTGATTTTGGGGGCGGTTTTTCTTGCGGCGGCAATTATTATAAACAATTCGTTTTGGATAATTATTGTACTGGGTATTCTGTCGGCTTTGCTTCTTCCCTCTACGATCCAGTATATTCTTACGTTCTATCTTTACGACGACATGGTCGCCATGCTTGACGACTCTAAAAAAGACGATGACGAAAAAGAAGAGAAAATTGCCGTTGTTTCTATCGAACAAGAGGAAGCCGAGGAGATATCCCGTCTTGCCCCGGATACAGATGACGAATATATCTTTCACAACGGAAGAATGATCAAACGGAGCGAGGTTGAAAAGAGATTAAACGGCGAGTAAATTGTAAAAACCCGAGAATGACACATTTTTGTGTTTGTTCACGGGTTTTTTTATGTAATAAAATGCGTTTCCGCAAACAACGGTTAACTGATTTTTAAT
>CACYDY010000229.1 GCA_902773245.1 uncultured Ruminococcus sp. | reverse complement strand
TTCGGGTCAAATTCTGACGCAGGCTGTAATGTCACCCAACTCAAAAAGTCGGTGTGCGATTTTCGTCTGCCGTTGGCAGTTCACCCAATACCCCTTCGGGTCAAATTCTGACTCAGACAGTAATGTCACCCAACTCAAAAAGTCGGTGTGCGATTTTCGTCTGCCGTTGGCAGTAAGTTGTGCGTAGTATTTTTCAAAAGACAGCAAAACAAAATAGACATAAGCCGTTTGGGTATCAGCTTATGTCTATTATTATAGTAGGTTTTTTGTGAGCATTCAACACACAAATTATGGCAGAAGAAACAATTATTTCTTCAAAGCTTTATCATATGTCATCAATCGTAATACTCATAATCGTCCTGAGTATAGTCGTCCTCCTCATCGTAGTCATCAATATACTCTTCCTCTGCCGAGCTTTCAAGGCTGCTGTAATACTCGTCTATGCTTACCACCTCGGAATCCACCATAATTCCCACAGCATTATTAACGCCTACATCATAAACAAACTGAGCTTCGCTCTCCGTGTCGGAGTCAAGATCAATGTCGGAATCCGAACTTTTCTTTTTGCCGTCGGCGCTTTCCTCGCTGACAACTTCGGGAGCATTGTCCTCAAGCGTTCCGTGAGAAGCCTGAGTACGAAGTGTTTCAAGCTTGTACACGTTCGTGCTGATCAGCGTGTCGGCGCTGAGAGCATACAAAACATCTGTGATCTTAAATTCCTCGATCATCTCGACTAAATTTGCGTTAAGATAGTCAATATCAACAACATAGATCTCCTCAAACGAGCTTGTAAAAAACGGAGCAAGCGCTGTTCCGTAATCGTCCTTTACTATGATCAGCTTTCTTCCGTTTTTAACCTGAGTTGACAGCTTCAGACAATAGTATCCGCCCTTGAAATACGAATCATACAGAAAGTCCTTGTTGACTTCAAAAAACTTTCCGTCGGTCAGATATTCAAACTCCTCGTCATAATAATGGGTATCAAATTTAGCTTTCGGTTCGTAATAAACGAAAGTATCGGGGTTTTTCTCAAGCATTTCATAGCCCTTCGGGTCAAGCCTGTCCATAAAATTCCCGAGATATTCGCTGCTTGGAGTTTTCTCGCTGTACTCGGAAATATCCGCATAATCCACTCCTGCCGCATTGGCGAACACTCTTCCTGCATAGTAAGCTGCGAGAGAGCTCCAGCGGCTGTCGGTTCTGTAATAAATATTCTCTGCATTGTGATTGCTCAGAGTATCAAACACATTGACCTCATCAACATTCACAAGCATATCCCGAACGTACTTCACGGCTTCCTGCTGACTGCCCACCTCGGAACGCTTGTTTGACGGACAATAAAGCTCGCAGCTGCTTGGAATTATCATCGAATAAACATTATATTTTACTCCCAAACGATCTTTCAGCGCATTGATCTCGTTTCCGTAAAACTCGCAGAATTCCTCCTGATAAACGAACGGATCGAACCCCCTGTTCTTACCGTCCTGAGTTGTGATCATGACCGAATACGACTGATAGCATTCGGCAGTTTCCTTGTCATAGTCCTTGTGCTGTCCGACATCGTTAAAAACGGGAGCAGAGCTTTGAGAGGCTGTATCCGCCGTTTCCAAGCGGCTTTCGGCGGCGTCGGTTTTATCTGTATTATCTCTGCTGCAAGCTGACAAGCTCAGCGTCACGGCGGCGCAAACCGCCAATGCCGTTATTTTTATAAACAAATTTTTCATAGTTTTTACTCCTTGAAAACGGAAGTATAATTCACCCCGTTGAGCTGTTATGGTAAAAGACATTTAGAATGTCTTGAATCATTGGCTTTACGAAGCTTTATTAAAGTTTTGCCCCACTTTTCAAAGTAGGCGAATTCCAAATGCAAAGCCGGCGACAGAGGGCAAAAGTCGATAATAAGAATATTTCGATCTGTGGAAAATGTTATCTTTACAAATAACGAGAATCGGTAGTTTTGTTGCTCTTGCCTGCAAATGGCGGCGCATTCGAGTGACTTACTTTTATTCCTCTTGGATCGGCAATTCGCTGCGCTGTTGCCTGCTTTGATTTTTACCGAAAGGTATCATTTTCATAATTGCTTTGATTTATAGTTTATTCGGTTTCGCTGAGGTAACTTTATCAATCTTTTCCGATTTGTTCCGTCAGCGACCAAAGGCTCTGCCTTTGGAAACCGCAAGCCTTTGAAAAGGCCCCTGCGAAACTTTAAAAGGGGAAACCTTTACGATTTTGAGTATAAGCCGCAGTAAGTATTTATTCAACACTATTCAACACTTTTGAGCGACTCGACCATGTCTATGCGTTTGATCTTAAAATACATGATAAAATTCACAAAAGCGGCAAAAATCGCCGTCAGAACCGCCGCATACAAATAACTCTGCGGTTCGATAGCTCTGCTAAACATGGTTTTGTCTATCTCGATGGTAAGTATCACAAACCTGTGCAGGATCACACCCAGCCCCAAGCCTGCCGCAATTCCGCCGAGAGTCAGAATAATATTCTCTCTGTAAACAAAAGCGCACGTTTCGTTGTTATAAAATCCGAGTACCTTTATTGTGGCGATCTCACGGACTCTTTCGGCAACATTGATGTTCGTGAGATTGTAAAGAACTACCACCGCCAAAAGTCCTGCGCTTATTATCAAAACCAGGATAACCGTATCCAGGCTCTTGATCGTATCTTTGAAAGTGTCAACACCCCCACTTATAAATGATACCGCAGCTATACTCTTGTTGTCAAGACATTTCTCGCCAAGCTTCGACTGATTTTCGCTTGCGCTGTCAGTCATTCTGCACATTATCATATTGAAAAGCGGAACTTTTCCGAAAACCTGTTTGTAATAATCCTTCGACAAAAACAGATAGCCGTTTACATAATTTTCCGAAATACCCGAAATTTTAACACGGTACTGTCTGTGATCGTCAACAACGGTTATTTCGTCGCCGATACCGACCGAAAGCGTGGCTGCGGCTTTTTCCGTCAAGACTGCTCCGTCGTCCCCAAGCCTGATCTCATCGCCGCTCTTTCTGTCCCTCAGATGTACAAAACCCGTCATACTCTCCGCCGACTGGGGAACATAGAGATACATACTGTCCTCAATTGATCTTTTTCCGTTATTGATCTTGATCGGGATCTGTCTTTGGAGCATTGCGTCCTCCACAAGCTTGTCACGGGCGATAAAATCCAGCGCCTCGCTTTTTTCAAGCTCGCTGCCCTCGCCGTCAAGAACGGCTATCATATCATAGGTGTAGATCTCGCCGAACTGCTTGTCGGAGATCGAGCTTATGGAATCCTTAAGACCGAAGCCCGTAAGTATGAGAGCCGTACAGCCTGCAACTCCGACAACAGTCATAAAGAATCTGACCTTGTATCTTGCGATATTTCTCGCAGTGACCTTCGACGTAAAATTCATTCTGTCCCAAATGAAGCCTATTCTTTCCAAAAGGATCCTTTTTGCCGCTTTCGGAGCTTTGGGGCGCATAAGCTGCGACGGCTTCTCTTTCAAAGTCTTTTCGCAGACGTAAACGGCGACAAGCGTTGTGCAGACAAATGCCGTCACAACTCCCGTCACGGCTATTCCGATCGGCACGACAAGCTTAAGCTCCAAAAGCTCGTACATAATTCCGTAAGCGTTGTAAATTACATACGGAAGCGTAAACACGCCCGCTGTAATTCCGACAGCGCAGCCGACAAAAGCAGCCGTCGCCGCATAAAAGATGAATTGACCCTTTATCTCACGGTTGGAGTAGCCCAAGGCTTTCAGCGTTCCTATTTCGGTACGCTTCTCCTCAACGTGACGTGTGAGAGTCGTAAGGCACACAAGCGCCGCCACCAAAAGGAAAAACAGCGGAAACACCGCAGCAACTGCGTCCACTCTCGTTGTGTCGTCAATAAGCGAGTCGTAGCCGGGGTTGTCGTGCCTGGTCATAAAGTACCATTCGGGGTTTTCAAGATCGTCAAGCTTCGCCTGAGCCTTGTCAATTTTTGACTGAGCGTCGTCAAGCTTTTTCTCAGCCTGAGCTTTCCCGTCAAGATAGTCCTGCTTTGCTTTTTCAAGCTTGTTTTTCCCCTCGGTTTTCTGTTTTTCAAACTCCTTTTTTCCTTCCTCAAGCTCTTCCTTTGCTGTTTGTAATTTTTCCTCGCTTTCCAAAAGCTTCTGTTTGCCCTCGGTTTTCTGCTTTGACAGTTCGGTCTGCGCCGCCGTCAGCGCAGCCTGCCCCTCGGTGATCTGCGTCTGCGCAGCTTGAAAGCCTGCTTCTGCCTGCGCTTTTTGCTCTGCAAGCTCGGCTTTCGAGCTGTCGATCTGCTCCTTTGCCTGATCAAGCCTGCTTTTGGCTTCGTCAAGCTTCGCCTGCGGTTCGGCTGTCTGAGCTTCAAACTCGCTTTTTGCGTCGTCAAGCGCCTGTTTTGCTTCTTCAACCTCGGACTGCTGCTCGTCTGCCCTTTTATTTTCACGTTCTATAACGGATTGATTTGCTTTGATAATTCCGTTATTTATTTCTATGCGTCCGTTTATCAAAGCTTTCTGCGCTTCGCCGTAAGTGTTGTCAAGCTCGCTTTGAAGCTCTTCGTTCTGAGCGGTTTTTTCGTCAATATTCTTCTGCGCCCTGCTGACAGCCTCTTCGCACACCGGCTTTACTATGTTTTCATATTTATTGAGCTGCGTGTCGTATTTTGTCTGCAATGCGGCTATTGCTATTTTTGCCGGCGCTGTTTGGGTTTTGAATTGTGACAATCCCTCGTTATATTCTTTCAGACCGCTGTTGTACTGTCTTTCGGCAGCGTTCAGCTGTTTTTCCGCTTCCCGTATTTTTGTGTTGTATTCGGTTTTGGAGGTTTTCAGAGTTTCTCTTGCGGTTTCAAGCTGCGCCTTAGATTGGCTGATTTGTTTTTCGCCGTCCTCTATGCCTTTGTTATAGCTTGCCCAACCCGATTTTATCTCTGCTTCGCCCTTTGTTATCTCCTTTTGGGCGGTATCGAGAGTTTCCTTTGCTTCCGATATTTTTGTGTTGTATTCTTCCTCGGCGCTGTCAAGCTTTGATTTGCCGTCTTTAAGCTCCTTTTGGGCTTTTTTCTTTTCCTTTTCAAGCTTTTTCTTTGCGTCGTCAAGCTTGGCCTTTGCTTCGGTGACATACTCTCCGTCAAAATCACGGCTTCGCTCCAGTCCAAGCTCTTCAAACTCCGGTTCAAGATCATCTATCAGCTCGTCAAAGCTGTCGGTTATCGTATTCTCAACACCTGTGGAATAGTCCGTTGCAACATACATGACGGAATATCTGTCGGCTTTAAATTCCTCGGGAGATACGATACCAAACATATGTATGCTTCCGCTGCCCACATCGGTATTTCCACGCTCAAAGCTGACGTAAAGCGGCGACTGAACAAAGCCGACTACCGTAAACTCCGTGTTCTCCAAAATATCGGAAACATCTTCGCCGCCGACCTTTTC
>CACYDY010000228.1 GCA_902773245.1 uncultured Ruminococcus sp. | reverse complement strand
TCGTTTGAAATACGTCAGTATTCCTGCACGATTTTCGCACAATTTGCCTGAAAAAATTCTACGCAATATGAGCACCAGATTTAATCAGTGCTTCCTTAATTCCTTCAAAAACCGTGACAGACAGATCGGCATTATTGCCGCTTTTGTTTTTGTGGAATAATAGGTGAATAGTACGATATCATTAGTGGCAAGTATGCACATAATAATTATTGCAAGGTTGTTAAAATCACCAAAAATTACCGAAACAGCAAAAAAAATCAAGATAATATGTTGACATAAATTGGCTTTTGAGTTATTATATAAATGTATTAACTGCATTTTGATCGCTAAATGTTCATCTGTTTTGTTTAAAAAGGGGTCATACCATGAAAAAGATATTGAGTTTATTGCTTGCAGCCGTGACTGCTTGTACTTGTTTGATATTTTCGCCGATAACCGCCGATGCTTCGACCATAAAAGGCGACGTTAACGGCGACAACCAAATTACACTTCGTGACGCTACCCTTGCTCAAAAAATAAATGCGGGTCTTATCAGCCCCACGTCAAATCAGAAAAGTTCTGCTGATTTTAATTCCAACGGCAGCGTTGAACTGGTCGACGCATATACCATTCAAAAGTTTGTCTGCCTGGACATCTCAACAATAAAAACCTATGCCCCGAACAGATCGCAGAGAATAGCTTTTATCGATGCCGTAAATACCGAGCGAGCTGCGCAAGGTTACAGTCCTCTCGTTTACAACGAAGCAATGCTGACTGCAGGAAATCTTGGCGCCGATCTCTATATGCAGACCGGAACGGTGGGCGATGTCGATGATCTGATAGATCAGTGCAATCTGGGAGATGAAGCTTGTTTCAGTATGCAAACAACGTATACCGGTACTATCACAACGGGTGCGAAGCTGTTTACGTGGTTCAAAAACCAAAGCAGCTCGGGCAGCAGTACGTATGATGACCTGATCTCCCCGTATTCGGAAACCGTCAGCGTAGGTTTTGTGAACGGTACGAGCAATAGTACTGCTTATTGGGTGATATTTATCAACTGATTTTATGATACAAGTGCAATAAAAAAGGGGTGGGCGACTGCTCCTTTTTTATTTTGTTGCCGTTTTCGATTGATTAAGCTTTCAATTTGTGGTAAAATGATAGGGTAATACTATAGGGCGCATCCGAACGACATCAGTTTTTATACTAAAAATCCAAAAGATTTACCATTTTAAAGTTTCGCAGGGGCCTTTACAAAGGCTTGCGGTTTCCAAAGGCAGAGCCTTTGGTCGCTGACGGAACAAATCGGAAAAGAGCGATAAAGTTTTCTCAGCGAAACCGAATAAACTATAAATCAAAGCAATTATGAAAATGATACCTTTCGGCAAAAATCAAAGCAGGCAACAGCGCAGCGAATTGCCGGTCGGAGAAAGCAAAGTGCTAAATCTTAACGCTTTTGAGTATAGAACTGCCCTATAAAAAACGGAAAACATGATTTTCCGAGATATATAATTCAGCAATGAGGTGATTATTATTATGGAATATAAATTTTCGGATAGGGTTCAGAATTTAAAACCCTCGGCTATAAGAGAGATCTTCAAATATGCGGCAGATCCTGCTGTTGTTTCTTTGTCGGCGGGCAACCCGGCTCCCGAAGCCTTTCCCTCGAAGGAAATAGCGGAGATCTCACAAAAGCTTCTTTCGGAAAATCCGATCGCTGCTTTGCAGTACAGCGTTACCGAGGGTTATACACCGCTTCGTGATTATCTGAAGGAATATATGAAAACAAAGCATAACACAGGCAGCAGCTCGGATGAACTTCTGATAACGTCGGGCGCTCAGCAGATCATGGATCTTGCGTCAAAATCTTTGCTCAACGAGGGTGACGTTGTGATCTGTGAAAACCCTTCTTTCATAGGCTCGCTCAACACGTTTCGTTCGTACAATGCACGGCTTGCAGGCGTTGAAACGGAGTCGGACGGAATAAATGTGGAAAAACTCGAAAAGACGCTGCAAAATGAACCTCGTGCAAAGTTTATTTATACGATCCCGAATTTTCAGAATCCGTCGGGAGTTACAATGAGCCTTGAAAAGAGAAAGGCAGTCTATGAGCTTGCAAAAAAATACGGCGTGCTGATAATAGAGGATAATCCCTACGGCGATCTGCGTTTCAGCGGTGATTTTCTGCCGAATATAAAGACGTTTGACGACGAGGGAATAGTCATATATTCGGGAAGCTTTTCAAAGGTTATTTCACCGGGAATGCGTGTCGGCTTCACAATTGCCCCAAAAGAGATCGTTTCAAAAATGGTTGTCTGCAAACAGGGTCAGGACGTACACACGAACATCTGGTCACAGATAGTGTGCCATGAATTTATCACAAAATATGACTTTGACGCGCACCTTGCAAGGCTGCGTGATATTTACAAAAAGAAAGCCAATTTTGCAATGGATCTGCTCGACGAACACCTGGCTCCGAAAATTACGTATAACAGGATCGACGGCGGATTGTTCATATGGTGCGATCTCCCCGAAAATGTGGATTGTGACAAATTTGCGGTGGAAGCAATACAAAACAAAGTTTGCATAGTCCCCGGTTCTGCATTTATGGCAAATCCAAGCGATGTTACCCATTCTTTCAGAATAAATTTCTCGACCCCGACCGACGAACAGCTTGAAAAAGGAATTGCAATACTCGGAAAAATGGCAGGAAAGCTATAACTAATAAAAATACAAAAGGAAAGAATTTTATGGAACAGCAAACAGAAAAGAAAAAAATCGTATTCAGTGCGATCCAACCGTCAGGCACGATCACACTCGGAAACTATCTTGGAGCAGTAAAAAACTGGACGGCAATGCAGGAGGAATTCAACTGTATTTACGCATTGGCAGATCTTCACACGATCACAGTCAGACAAGAGCCGTCCGTTTTCAGAAAAAACATTCTGGACGCATATGCGTCGATCCTTGCGTGCGGAATTGATGCGGAAAAAAGCCTTTTCTTCATTCAGAGCCATGTCACAACTCATGCCCAGCTTGCATGGGTGCTTAACTGCTACACTCAGTTCGGAGAGCTTTCAAGAATGACCCAATTCAAGGACAAATCCGCAAAACACGCCGACAACGTCAACGCAGGACTGTTCACCTATCCGACGCTCATGGCTGCCGATATTCTTTTGTATCAGGCGGATATGGTGCCTGTGGGCGCAGATCAGAAGCAGCATTTGGAGCTTTCAAGAAATATTGCGGAGAGATTTAACGGTCTTTACGGAAATGTATTCAAAGTTCCCGAGCCGTATATTCCGCAAAACGGAGCAAGAGTGATGTCGCTTCAGGATCCGACAAAAAAGATGAGCAAGTCCGATGAAAATGTTAATGCGTGTGTTACTTTGATGGATTCGCCTGAAACCGTTATGAAAAAGTTCAAGCGCGCAGTAACGGACAGCGAAGCAAAGGTTCGCTATGCTGAGGGAAAAGACGGGATCAACAACCTTATGACGATTTATTCGGCTGTAACGGGTCTGAGCTTTGAACAGATCGAGAGGGATTTCGACGGAAAAGGCTACGGTGATTTTAAAACGGCAGTCGGCGAGGCAGTGGTTGAGGAGCTTCGCCCCGTCAGGGAACGCTATGAAAAATACATCGCCGACAAAGCGTATATGGAAGAGTGCTACCGCAAGGCAGACGAGATCGCACAAAAGATCTCACAGAGAAC
>CACYDY010000227.1 GCA_902773245.1 uncultured Ruminococcus sp. | reverse complement strand
TTATGGCGTTAAAAAGGGTGCTCTTGCCGACATTCGGCAGCCCCACAATTCCTAATTTCATTTTATCTCACTTCTCCTTTGTTTATCAGTACTTTTAATGTTTATTTTATTTATTTACGCCATTTTCTACGCCAATTTGTAATGTAGAATGGCTATTTTCGAATTGATTAATTGCATTTTGCATAGAATCGTCTGTAACGTGAACATAAGTGTCCATAGTTGTTTTGATACTTGCGTGACCTAATAGCTTTTGTAAAATTTTTGGCTGCATACCGCTTTCAATCGCTCTTGTTGCATATGTGTGTCGCAAGGTGTGCATAGAGAACGGCAGAATACCTGCCGCTTCACACAGCTTGTATAGGTGCGTATCATATGAGCTGTTTTTAGCAGGCATACCAGTCCGATAGTTTATGAACACCAAATCGCTCAATACAAGTTTTGAAGTTTGACCTGAAAGTCTGTCAGTAAATGTCAGAACTTTCGACAATTCATCTGACAGCTTTTGCGTTTTTCTTTTTTCTTTTAGTTCTAAAAGAATATTAAAAGCCTGCGCTGTCAGCGGTATTGTTCTATAGCTCGTTTGTGTTTTCGGTGGTCCTGCTCGCCAAAACTTTTGTTTGTGTCTGAATTCCAATGTTTTGTTTACTGTCAGCTTGCGGTTATCCCAATCAATAGAATCCCACGTTAAGCCGATTAGCTCGCCTGTTCTTAGTCCAGTTTCAAGAATAAATGCGTATTGATAGTAATTGTGTGATGATTTTGCGACTTCAAGAAATCTCTTTTGTTCTTCAACTGATAATACTCTATGGTCGCTCGCAGATTTAATTGGCTTTGTATATCGTACACCATTCATAGGATGTTTGGCTATTACATCATTCATTACGGCGGCGCGGAACATAGTGCCCATTGCAATATACGTCTGCCTGATTGTAGAACCAGCATAGTTTTCAAGCATTTTGTTTAATATCAGCTTGCAGTGCATAGGCTTAACATCTGAGATAATCATTTTGCCAATGCTCGGTTGAATATTTATCCTGTATCGTTCTTCGTAATTTCTTCGAGTATTCGGCGATAAATCCACAATTAGGTTATCATACCAATAATTAAACCAAGTATCAACGGTGACGGTTGAAGTTATCCCAAATCTATTGTAGTTATCTTCATATTTTGAATTTGCTAACCAGTTTCTTGCTTCTGGCAGATTGTTAAAATATTTTTCAATTCTTTTGCCGCTTTTACTGACATATCTTGCGGAATATCGCTTGTCTTTGCGCTGCGAAAGTCCTGTGCCAAGCTCTCTGCCTTTTAAATCTTTGCCCATGATTTCTCTCCTTCCTGTGAGGAAAAGAGAAAAGAGCTATGATAACTAAAAAATTATATCACAAAAACTCTTTTCTCTCAATACCTAATTTTGATTTCTGATAAAAACTATGATTTAAATGATTAGCTGATTACTGATGAAGTTCTCAAACTCTTTTCGCTTCACAAGCTTTTTTGTGCCGACGTAGAGAACAAACGGGCAATTCGGAGCGCGCAACAATTCTTTGATTTTGTTGATACCTATGTTTGTGTAGTCCGACGCTTCCTGTGCAGACAATACTGCTTTTCGATAAACTGGAATACTATTATCCATATTCATATTTTATACTCCTCCTGTATTAAAATTCGATAATATCACTATCAATGTTAGAATTATCACCATTATCACCTGTATCGCCTTTATCACCAGTATCATTGTTTAAAATATCCTGCGGATTTAAGACGTATGGTGCTAATTTAGATAAATTAGCATTGTTTAATGTTATATAGCTGCCTCTTGATTTGGTTTCTATCTCAAATGTGATACCCACTTCTTCGAGATTGCTTTTGACTGCCTTAATTCTTCTTGAAAGATGATTCGGCGCCTGCGGTAAAACCTTACTTGTGGCATTCATTCCTAAGTTTTCTGCGAGTCTTTTTAATTCTACAAATAATTCGGAGATCATACCCGTCCAGTCGATTCTGAATTCCATATAGTTAACAATTAAATAAGCTACACTATCAGCATTGATAGCTTCTTGATTCTGAATTGATTGATTATCATGATATTCAGACAAAAACACTTCACCCTTGTTTCCGAGAGCTTCACCGATTGCGTAACCCCACCGACAGAAGTCCGCCATTCTAGGCAGTTTGTCCAGATGTATATTTGGGTAAATCTTCATAGCGGCGGATAACAGATTGAAAATTGCTCCCAGTATTCTCGGGCGCATTTCCTCGAACTCGTTATATACTCTCTGCGCTTCGACTCTGTTTTCTTCACTAACGCGCGATAACTCAAACAGTAGCGAGCGGTCAAGTAAATCCGATCTATTCGCTACGTTATTGATACCGTTGATTGTTATACAACGCTTGAAAGTAAATATACAATCATCATCGTTTGTATATAGCTTTCTTTGTTGTATAGCACCGCCTGTTATGGCTCGGCAGAGCGTATCGCTGATGTCATTACTGATTACCGATACATTATCAAACGGTAAGTAGTAATGCTTTTGTAAGTTGACGATCAGTGATCGCTCGTCTTTACTCAAAGTTAGAGTTTCAAGAGCCGACGGGTCGATAAGCTTTTTCAACAAAATACAAGTTGTGCTTTTAGCCGCCCCTTTTTCGCCGTATATAATCGGCATAGGATGTGGTATATCTGGGACAAAGCAGGAGACCAGCCAACAAATGAACAAAGTCCGATAATTTGTCAAATTGATTAATTGAAATATGTCTTCGATACGCCCGCCGTCCGCAGGTATTACCTGCGGATTTTGATGTGCATACCTGTAAAACTTAGGTACTGGTTTTTCAATGCTCCAGCCGTCGGTTGATATCTTTACGGCGGTACGATTCGCATTTGATAAATCATACCAAAAGCCGCCGCCACACTCGGCTACACGGATATGTACAGTTTGTGCTTGGTTATCACCGAATTTCGTTTGCGCTTCCATGATACTCAAAACCTCGTTCATCGCCTCTTTCTTAATTGTTTTGTCGGTGAATCTAATATAAATGTTCGCCGCCCAACACTTGAAATCCGAACTGTCAATTCTATGAACCTCGGTATAATCTTTGATTGGAAACTCTACATACGGTGTGTTGTTCTCGTTCAAAAAGGTCTTGACTCCTAATTGTTCAAGAATATCCAACATTAGTTTCGCGGGCGTACTTTTTTCGGCTGAAACGCTTTCTTTCTCGTTTTCATCTTCTGCTTCGGGCAGAGAATCTATCTCCGAGATTGAATGACCTTTGCGTAACCAGTCATAAACATCTTCCTTTTCTTCTAAGTCGGGCAGTTCCTTGATGATCGCCCATGGTATCTTTTGCTTGATGTTCCGCGCGTACTTGCGCCCGGGCTCATCGTTGTCAGGCAAGATGATTACGGTCTTGTCCTTGAAGAGCTCGACCCATTCATCTTCAAATTTTGAATTTGCGCCGCCGTCAAGCGTAGTTGCAGCTAAACCTTGTTTAATTAAGATGTCGGCACATTTCTCTCCTTCGACAAAGTAGACCAATTTTGATTTTATTACTTCTGGAAGATTGTAAGTTGTATGTTTCAAACCTTTCATACCATAAGAGCCGTCGGGTTGAATATAGTAGAATTTTTTTGTTCTGTCGTCATATTCAAGCCTTTTTCGCCGATAAAGCAATATGCCGTTTTCATCAATGTAATCATATAATATTGTGTTTACCAGTTGCTTTTTCGTCTTTTTCTCTCCGATATGTAAATCTTTTCTATTAAGCCCGATGGCTTTTAAGATTTCGTCTTGAGTACATCCTGCATAGCATTTTGGATATACCCAGTCTCCGTTCAAATAGATAGATAAACTCGGATTTTTGTCGTCGTGCGCGGGACACCGCGCCGAATAACGGTTTTCGGATTCTTTTTTATAGGGCTCAAAGCGAGCTAAGATTTCATTTATTGTCATGTAAACCCTCCTCACATACTGAATTAAGTGCCGACACCATATTTTTGGCTGATTGACATTTCGATAATAAAGCTTCATCGCATTCAGGCATATTTTGATGTTTTAATGTCTGCGTGTTTTCTTTTGTGCGCTCAATATTTGAGAGCAAGAATTTTTGTAATTTGGTTGTATAGCTTTTTTTCAAGTGTTTCCTCCTTAGAAAATATCTTGCAGTTTTGAGCCAAATACTATATAATATACATAGCAAAGGCATAGCTGCATATGGTTGTTGTTCTGTCTTGCTGGATTCTTACCGACTGAGTACTGCGAATACTCGGTCGGTATTTTTGTGAGTAACGTCTGAACTCCCCGTTACTCTTGGTTTTCCAGCGTACCTCAAGTATAGATGATATAAGGCTAATCCGCAAAACTAACGTTGAGTACTCTATTGTTAAAAAATAGTTTATAAAAAAGATTTATTCTTATTTATTGAGTATTTACATTTACTCAATTGAGTGATATAATAATTGCAGACTAGAATTATTAAATAATAAGGAGTAAGAACAAATGGATTATGAAAAAAAGAAGCAAATTGATGACGAGAAAGCTAAACATGAAATAAAAGTTTCAGATGAAAAATTTGAAAAACAGAAAGAATTAAGAGAATGCTTTGCAAATAGATTAAATTATGCTTGTAAAGATAGAAATAAAACGATTTATAAAATTGCACAACAAACGGGATTATCATCTGGATTATTAGGTTCGTATTCAAAAGGAGAAAAATCTCCATCAATTTATAACGCAAAGATTATCGCAGATTGTTTAGGCGTATCACTTGATTGGTTATGCGGAGACGGAGACTCTTTATCTGTAACGCCTTGGTCAAGTTATCAGATAACTGCTGCTTTTTTAGCAATTATTGAAAAATTTGAACCGAAAATCAAGATAAGTAAAAAGAAACCCGATGTTTCGTTATCATTCACATTTGAACATTATTTAGATAAAAAATATGTTTTACAAGATTTTCTAAAAGCATATTTATCGCTCGATGCTACAATAAATGAATTTGATGGAACACATGAAGAATTTTTTAATCTTTATATCAAACTGATAAAGAAATATGAAAACAAATTTTAAGAATAGCCGCTGAACTTCTTACCATTCAGCGGCTGTTACTTTTTGTTGATATTCCTTTGTGCCCGCTCTCGACCATACCGATATACTTATATATAGTCGGGTAAGACAGGTCGCAGAGCCGCGCGAATTCAGCTTTGTTGATTTCTCCGTTCTTGTATTTCGGATAATGCTTGTAGAACACCGTCGGTATATCGTCGGCGGTCGTCCGAGGTCTGCCGATCGTTTTGCCTTTCGCTTTAGCGTTGCACATACCGCTCTTGACACGCTGACTGATCATATTCCGTTCAAGCTCGCTGAACACACCCATCATTTTCAGCATGCCTTCGGTCATTGGGTCAAGCTCCTTGGTGCAGTCGACTACGAACGTACCCAACACCAGTTTAATATGCTTCTCTTTAGAGAATTCAATTATCTCACAAAGCTGTTTGGTACTACGGGTCATTCTGCTGACCTC
>CACYDY010000226.1 GCA_902773245.1 uncultured Ruminococcus sp. | reverse complement strand
GGGACTGCGTCCCCAAACCCCTGCATCTGCACTAAACGTCACCTTAAGTTGTTGCCATTGGGCGGCGAGGGCGGCGGTCTTACGCCCCGAACCATTGTATTTTAAATCAATTACCAATTAAGATAATACATAATACCACTCACTGAGTTCTGTTTGTCCGAAGTTATAAAAAAACATATTTTTAAAAGTTAATAAACATTATCTATTTTATGAACTTTTTGCTAAATCGTTGACTTTAAAAAGATTGTGTGTTAGTATTATTTAACGAAAAGAAGAGTAACAGAAACCCCTGTGACAGTAATGTTATATAAATTTTTAAAGCTGCATATGTTTCTGTTATTAATAAAATACTTAGTTTATTCAGCATTGAAAGGAGTGTCAGATATGAAAAAATTTTTTTCAAGCATTCTTTGCGCCGCTTTGATCATGAGTGCGCTCCCCATGGCGTCGGTCTGTGCAAATGCACAAGAACTCGGCTCGCCCGAGGAGTCGGGAACTGCCGTCACAGCAAATCCCGTAACATCACATAAAAACGATAAGCTCCAATGGAGCGACCCCAATATCAACGGTGAGATCGCCATAATCGGAGTCACCGACAAAACAAACTCCGAAATAATTATCCCCGACACCATCGACGGATTTAAGGTAACAAAAATCGCCGACAACGCTTTTATTAACAATCAAACAATAACAAAAGTCACCCTTCCCGATACAGTAACCTCCATCGGAATGGGAGCGTTCATGAACTGTAAAAACCTTAAATCCGTGAATATTCCCAAAAACGTAAAATCAATCGGTATTGACGCATTTCGTGCAACCGACATCAGAAAAATCTTTCTCCCGAAGGGTCTTGAAAATCTCGGCTCGGGTGCGTTCCAAAACTGTAAAAGTCTGACTGCCGCCGCTCTTCCGTCAACACTTGAAAGACTTGAAAACGAAACCTTTAAGGGCTGTTCAAGCTTGAGATCCATAAAAATCCCCGAAGGAGTAAAAGCTCTCGTCGGACAGCCGTTAGCGTCGACAACGCTGCTTTCATACGGTGTTTTTGAGGACTGCACTTCTCTTGAAACCGTTACTCTCCCCTCTTCGCTTGAGAAAATCGGAGAAGCTGCATTCAGAAACTGCTCCTCACTCACGGATATTTCTGTTCCAAGCTCCGTGAAAAAAATCGGCAGCTACGCTTTCAGCGGCTGTTCATCTCTCAAAAACATTAATATACCCGAGAAGATCACTGTTATCAATGACTCCGTTTTTCGCGGCTCGGGTCTTAAATCGATCGATATCCCCGAGGGAGTCGACACTATCGGGACACTCGCTTTCGCCGACTGCGAAGATCTTACGGAAGTCAGACTCCCCCGCAGTGTGACGAATATTGCCCAAAGCGATGTTTTCCCCGATCTTAACAACAGCTTCGCAAATTCTCAAAACGTAACGTTTACCGTCTACAGCGATTCCTACGCAAAGGCTTACGCAAAAAATCACGGCATACCGTTCACCGAGATCGGAAACTATATTTCTCCTCAGTCTGTTTCGGAATTTGTGGGCGATGTCGACGCCGACGGCTCCGTTACATCGGCAGACAGCCTTGCAGTTTTGAGATATTCGGTTGGAATAATTGATCTCGGCGATTCTCAGAAAGCCGCCGCAGACACAAACGGCGACGGAATGATCGACTCGCTCGATTCGCTTGAAATACTTCGCTATACCGTTGGATATTCAAGCGAGAAGATCGGCACGGAAAATAAAAATTATTAATTATTATTGATATTGATAATAAAAAACGGGCGCTGTGAAAAAATGAAGTTTTAATATTCGTTTTTTCACAGCGCCATTTTTTCTCATTTCTCCCACGTTAAAGACAGGCACGTTTGTTTAACGCTTCGGCGTTACCTCAGATCCAAACTCCGAGTCCTTTAATAAAATCAAGGTCTTCATCTTTCAGCGAGCTGTTTCCCGCTTTGTTATTCTCATGTGCATTGTCGTATGCTCCGCTTTGAATTTTTGATATGTTGTCCAATTTCATGATCCAATCGAAATTCGCTTTAGTTTCTCCGCCTGAATCCCATCGACCGTTTCTGCCTGTTAGAAAATCAGATTTTTCGACTTTCTTGAAGCAGCTTTCAAAGTCGAAGTTATCGCCATAATGTTGTTGGATAAGAACAATTTTTCTTATTCTGTTTTTTGTAATATGTCTGACAGGCGTCAGAGTCAGACACACAGCGTTGAAAAGAGTAATGATCTCCCTGCATTTTTCTGCGTTGACTGCGTCTTCTCTGACATCTCTGTCTAAATATATCTCTTCTCTTTTATCTGTTTCTTTATCTGTATCTATCTCTAACTCTGTGTTACTGTCTGTTTCAAGAGCGTTACTCTGTGTTACCTCACCGTTACAAGGTAACATTTTTTCGTTACGTTGCAACGCTTTACGGTGTTTCCTTACTCTTTGTGCCGAATCACATTCTTTGCCGATATTATCAGGCACTTGGGTGAGCATAAATTCGTCTGCCGACCTCTGCTCAATCAGTCCCCAGCGTTCCAAAAACCCAATCGTCACTCTGACATTCTCTTCGTCTTCGTCAAGAGCCAAAGCCATTTCGCCTGCAAAATCTTCCTCGATACCTTCGTAATAAATCACACCCTCGTCTTTAAGACTTAACAGCTGCAATTTCAGATAAATAATAACGTATGTATCGCCGCCTGCAATTTTACGCATTTTCTTGATCGCTTTGTCGTTAAAAAAAGTCGTTTTTAACTTTAACCAGTAATATCTTTTTGCCATATAAACACCTCCTACAAGTCCCTTTAATTATTTGGAAAGTTGTATGCAAGTATGCATATTTCTGAGAATTTTCCGACTGAATTGTTGGTATTCTCATTCGTTATTTTTAAGAACTCTAAAGGTGTTTCTCCGTCAGCGGCATTCATTGGGATCAATTTTTCACACCGGCAGAATAGTCACCGTACTAATTTTGTTTGTGCATTTTTTCGTGCGGGCGTTGTCCGTCAGTTCTCCTTAGGGTTAAATTTTTACGTATTGGATTTTTATTAACACTATTTTCATTATAATGACTTGAATAGTTTGGGATTTAGTGGTAAACTATATGTAGTGCGTATGAGAGTATGCACACCAATTTTTATAATAAGGAAGTAATAATATGACAAAAGTAGATATTTTTTCAGGCTTTCTCGGCGCAGGAAAAACTACGCTTATAAAAAAGCTTATAGGTGAAGCCTATAAAGGAGAGAAGCTTGTTCTTATCGAAAACGAATTTGGCGAAATAGGTATTGACGGCGGTTTTCTTCAAGATGCCGGCATTGAGATCACCGAGATGAATTCAGGCTGTATCTGCTGCAGTCTGGTAGGCGATTTCGGCGAGGCTCTTAAAAAGGTTCTCGATCAGTATGCCCCCGACAGAATCATCATCGAACCGTCCGGAGTCGGCAAACTCAGCGACGTCATCACAGCCGTTGAGAACATTCATTCCGATGATATTGTACTCAACAGCTTTACAACGGTTGTTGACGCAAAAAAATGCAAAATGTATATCAAAAACTTCGGTGAGTTTTTCAATAACCAAGTAGAACACGCAAGTGCGATCGTTCTCAGCCACACTGCGAACCTCTCGGACGACAAGCTTGCAAACTGCGTAAAAATGCTCCGTGAACATAATTCAAAGGCAGAGCTTATTACCACAGACTGGAACAAGCTCAGCGGCGAACAAATAGTTCTTGCTATTGAGAACAAAGATACTCTCGAAGAAGCTATGAAAAAGCTTCAGGAAGAAGAAGAAGTTTGCCCGGTTTGCGGACACCATCATGACCATGATCACGACCATGATCACGACCATGATCACGACCATGATCACGATCATGAACATCACCATGATCACGACCACGACCACGATCATGAACACCATCATGATCACGATCACGACCATGAACATCACCACGATCACGACCACGAACACGAACACCACCACGACCACGAGTGTGGCTGCGG
>CACYDY010000225.1 GCA_902773245.1 uncultured Ruminococcus sp. | reverse complement strand
AATATATTAAATATCCAAATTCTGAACGTATTTAGCGTTCTCCTCTATAAACATTCTTCTCGGCTCAACCTTTTCACCCATGAGAATTTTAAATGTTTCGTCGGCTGCCTCCGCATCTTCAACGGTAACCTTCAGCATTATTCTCGTATCGGGATTCATTGTAGTTTCCCAAAGCTGTTCGGGATCCATCTCACCAAGACCTTTGTAACGCTGAATCTCTGTTTTGCAGTTGAGTTCACGGAGTATTCTGTCACGCTCTTCGTCCGAATAAGCGTAATAGTGATTTGTTTTTCCCTTAGTTACTCTGTAAAGGGGAGGCTGGGCTATATATACATGACCCTGCTCAACAAGGGGCTTCATAAATCGGAAGAAAAATGTCAGAAGCAGCGTTCTGATATGCGAGCCGTCAACATCGGCATCAGCCATTATTATTACTTTTCCGTAGCGAAGCTTTGTGATATCAAAATCAGATTTAATGCCTGTTCCAAGCGCTGTGATAACAGGCATAAGCTTATCGTTGCCTATTATTTTATCTTCACGAACCTTCTCGACATTAAGCATTTTACCCCAAAGCGGAAGTATAGCCTGATATTTTCTGTCACGACCGTTTTTAGCCGAACCGCCCGCAGAATCTCCCTCTACTATATAGACCTCGGTTTCTTCGGGATTTCTCGACTGACAATCGGCAAGCTTTCCCGGAAGCGACGCATTTTCGAGAGGCGACTTTCTTCTGACAAGCTCACGAGCGTGTCTTGCTTTTTCTCTCGCCAAAGCTGCCTGACAAGCTTTTTCAAGAATAAGCTTTGCCACATCGGTGTGTTCGTCAAAATATGTTCTTAATTTTTCGTTTACAACATTATACACCAAAGCTCTGATATCTGTATTTCCAAGCTTTGCTTTGGTCTGACCCTCAAACTGGGCTTCTCTTAATTTTACGGAAATAACAGCCGTCATGCCCTCTCTGAAATCTTCGCCAAGAAGATTTTTGTCACTGTCTTTAAGGAATTTGAGCTTTCTTGCATACTCATTCATCACAGTGGTAATAGCTCTTTTAAATCCCTCTTCGTGAGTTCCGCCTTCTTTTGTGCGGATATTATTTGCAAAAGACAAGATCGTATCGGTGTAATCCGTGTTATATTGGAATGCAATTTCGGCGGAGCTTGTATTCTCCTCGTTAGCTGCTGCGAAGTAAATAATATTTTCATGAAGAAGATCAACGGATTTTCTTCTGTGGATATATTCAACAAAGCTTGAAATACCGCCCTCAAAACACAAGGATTCGCTCTTGTGGTTTTCGGGATTTTCGTCACGTTCGTCCTTCAAAACAATATGAATGCCTGCATTGAGGAAAGCTTGTTCTCTGAGTCTTTTTTCCAAAACAGCATAATCATAAACAACTGTTTCTTTAAATATCTCGGGGTCAGCCTTAAATGTGACCTCGGTTCCACGAGAGGTTGTTTCTCCGATAACTTCAAGATCGCTTACGATATTACCACGCTCGTAACGCTGACGATAGATCTTCTCACCGTCACACACCTTAACCTCAAGCCAAGTTGACAGCGCATTTACAACAGAAGCTCCGACGCCGTGCAATCCACCCGAAACCTTATAACCGCCGCCGCCGAATTTTCCGCCTGCATGAAGAACGGTGAAAACAACAGTGACTGCCGGCATACCCATTTTTTGGTTAATTCCCACAGGAATACCACGACCGTTGTCGGAAACACGGATTATATTATCGGGCAAAATAGTGACTTCTATTTTGTCGCAATATCCTGCAAGCGCCTCGTCAATAGAGTTATCCACTATTTCGTAAACCAAGTGATGCAATCCGTCCGGACCGGTAGTGCCGATATACATTCCGGGTCTTTTTCTGACTGCTTCCAAGCCTTCAAGAACCTGTATTTCATCGGCTGTATACTCCTGTTCGGTTTTTGCAATTTCCAAATTATCCATGGAAACCCCTCTTTCTTTTTTTGAACTGCTGTAAGGAACCGTTCATCAATAACTTTTCATTTCTGCTTGTCTAATTTGCCCTGAACTGCGTTAAATTTTCTTGAAATACGCCGGTATT
>CACYDY010000224.1 GCA_902773245.1 uncultured Ruminococcus sp. | reverse complement strand
ATTGATGAAATAGTTAAGTTTGTAAAGAACTCTATCTATGAAATCAATTACAATATGCTGTACGAAAAGAAAGAGTTATTTTAAATTGTAAAACTGTACAACCGTTACTGTAAGGTTAGTGAATGAAATGATAAAAATATTTATTAGAATTTTGATAGTGTTATTTGTGATGATAGTTCTGTTGTTGACATTGTTTTCGTTTAAGATGGCACGTCAAATAGGTATGCCAAAAGGTATGTCACTCGAAGAAGAAAAGCAATGGGAAAAAACACACGGTGTTTGGAGTGATTATGATGAAAATTTGTCAGACAAGTATACCGTAAAGGGCAAAGATGACTACACACTTCATTGTCAGGTTATTAGTTCTGCGCAAACACAGAATAGCAAAAAATATGTTATTATCAGTCATGGTTATAATTCAAATCGTAACGGAGCAGTAAAATATGCAGAAACTTATCTCAGTCTTGGCTTCAAATGTATTGTATATGACCTTCGAGGGCATGGTGAGAATGAAAAAACAGCCTGCACGATCGGAAACTATGAGTCGCAGGATCTTATAAAAATCATTGACGATACATACAGTCGTTTCGGTGGGGATATATATCTGGGTTTGCACGGAGAATCCATGGGCAGCAGCACATCACTTTCCGCACTTAAGTATAAGCCTGATGTTCATTTTGTTGTTGCGGACTGTGGGTTTACTAATCTGTATAGCTTAATACAAACACAGCTGTCAAATTACAAAATGGGGTTTACAGCGCCTTTTATAGATGCTGATATGAGAATACTGTACGGTTTCAGCATGAAGGATACTAATGCCAAAGACGCGCTGTCAGAAAACGCAATTCCAATTTGCTTTATTCACGGCGGCAGCGATACCTTCATCAGCCCCGAGAACAGTGAAATTATGAAAAACACAACCCAAGGCTACAGTGAAATTCATATAGTTGATAATGCCGAACATGCGCAATCCAGAGAGGTACTTGGTTGTGACGAATACACAAGCATAGTCGGAGATTTTATTGAAACAGTATGCAGCCAAGAATTAGCAAAAACAAATTAACAATGACGCAAACATAAAGAAAAACTCCTCCAAGAATGTTCTCGGAGGAGTTAAATATTATTACTTAATTATAAACATTAAGCGTCATCAAATTCGCTTACCAACGAAGAAACTGTCTGCTTAGCATCGCCATAGATCATAACAGTGTTGTCATTAGTAAAGAGCGGGTTCTCAATACCTGAGAAGCCTGTGCCCTTACCACGTTTGAGTACGAATACTGTGCGTGCTTCAAATGCATTAATGATAGGCATACCATAGAGAGGTGAAGTTTCATCATCAACAGCAGACGGGTTAACAACGTCGTTAGCGCCGATAACGATAGCTACGTCTGTGTTAGGCATCTGCGGATTCATTTCGTCGGCAGTCTTAAGCTGCTCATAAGGAACGTTAGCCTCAGCAAGAAGAACGTTCATGTGACCGGGCATTCTGCCTGCAACCGGGTGAATAGCAAAGTTAACCTCTGCGCCGTTCTCCTCAAGCTTGTCAGCCAATTCCTTAACAGCGTGCTGTGCCTGAGCAACAGCCATACCGTAACCGGGAATGAATACAACCGAGCTTGCAGCTTCAAGAATAAGATATGCGTCCTCAACAGACATAGCAACAGGCTCTTTGCCGCTGCCTTCGCCCTTCTTTGAGGAAGAACCGCCGAATGTACCGAAAAGAAGGCTGTAAAGCTTACGGTTCATAGCTTTACACATGATAAGTGTAAGGATAAGGCCCGATGTACCAACAAGACAACCCGATACAACGAGCACGGAGTTTGTGATTGCAAGACCTGCAAATGCAGCAGCAAGACCTGAGAATGCATTCAAAAGAGAGATGATAACAGGCATATCACCGCCGCCGATTGTAACAACCATTGTCAAACCAAGGATAAGATATGTTGCCGTAACAATAGCGATACCGATAAAGCCGATCTCACCGACACCAATGGCGTCACCGCTGAACGCGTAAAGGAAAATACCTACAAGACCTGCAAGAGCAAGGATCGCATTGATAACGTTTTTGCCGGGGATAGAAACGGACTTTTTGAACATTTTGCCCGAGAGCTTGCCCCAAGCAACTACAGAACCGGTGAATGCGATAGCGCCTATAGCGATCGTAAGACCAAGTGTGATGCCCTCGAAAGGCTCTGCATGGTCGGAATTAAGATACTGAGTCAAAGCAACGAGCAAAGAGGAAAGACCGCCGAAACCGTTGAACAAAGCAACGAGCTGGGGCATACCGGTCATTTCAACCTTCTTAGCCCAAATTGCGCCAATGATCGAACCGATAATCACGGCAACGATAACATAAAGGTAACCGTTGTGCAAAACGTCTGTCAAGGTGAAAGAATCTCTTACTTCTTTTTCAGCCAAAACGGTTACAACTGCGATGATCATACCAACCGAAGAGAGCAAATTACCCTTACGAGCGGTATCTGCTTTACCCAAAAGCTTAATGCCGCGGATAAACAGCACGGAAGCAACCATATAGAGGATCGTAATAAATATACTTATAAGATCAGTAAAGTTTGTCACTTGTTTTTATCCTCCTTTTTCTTAAACATACCAAGCATACGGTCTGTTACAAGATAACCGCCTACTACGTTGATAGTAGCAAAAACGATTGCGAGGAAACCGAAAATCGTTCCGATCAAACCATCGCTGTGAACTGCGATAGCCGTTGCGGAAATAGCACCAACGATCGTGATGCCCGAAATAGCATTTGTACCGGACATAAGAGGTGTGTGAAGCTGCGAAGGAACCTTTGCAATAAGCTCAACACCGAGGAAGCCCGCAATTACAAATACGAAAATCAACAACATTATTTCACCCATGATCAACCCTCCTGAAAACGCTCATGAATGATTTTGCCGCCCTTTGTGAGCAAGCAGCCCTTCATGATTTCATCGTCGAGATTTACCTCAAATTCTTTCTTTTCCTTGTTGTAGAAATGTGTGAGGAATGCAGTGAAGTTACCCGAGAGCATCTTAGATGCATCATACGGAACCTGACGCTCAAGCATATCGCCTGACATGATAATAACGCCGTTGTCTGTGACAACTTCTTCGAAAAGCTTGGAACCTTCAACGTTACCGCCTGTAGAAACAGCCATGTCAACTACTATTGAACCGGGCTGCATACGGTCAAGAACGTCCTTGCCAATCAATCTCGGCGCTTTTCTTCCGAATACTTTAGCGGTAGTAATTACAATGTTGGAACGCTCGCAAACCTTAGCCTGACCTTCACGCTGCTTAGCGATCTGCTCGGGAGTCAGCTCCTTAGCGTAGCCTTGATCGGTCTGACCCATCTCTCCGAGATCAATCTTAACAAAGCTTGCGCCCAGCGACTTAACCTGCTCTTCAACGACAGGACGTGTGTCGAAAGCGTCAACTCTTGCGCCGAGTCTTTTAGCTGTAGCAATCGCCTGCAAGCCCGCAACGCCTACACCGATTACGAAAACTCTTGCAGGATTGATAGTACCCGAAGGCGTAACCATCATAGGGAGGATCTTGGGAAGACGCGCAGCAGCATTAACTACCGCAACATAACCTGCAAGTGATGTCTGAGAGGACTGAACGTCCATTTTCTGAGCAAGTGTAGTTCTCGGGATCATCTCGAGCGACACTGCCTGAATCTTTTTGTCTGCAAACTCATGCAGAAGCTTTTTCTCGTTGAACGGATCAAGATAGCTCAAATGGAGTGTGTCGGGCTTCAATCCCTTCGCACTGTCGGGCTTCATGATACGAAGAACGATTTCGCTGTCGGCAAATCCTTTTTCTTCATTGGGAATTATTGTTGCTCCGACTTTTTCGTATGCAGCATCAGAAAAACCGCTCTTTTCACCCGCACCGCTGACAACCTTAAAAGAAAAGCCCATTGCGATGAGCTTCTTTATGTCATCAGGAATCAAAGCTACTCTAGTTTCCAGTGGATCTTTTTCACGACAAACCAGTACTTTTTTCATGTATATGCTCCTTTCGGTTGATAAAGCGACAAAAAGCAAACTCCTGTTCACCGAAAATTCGTAAACAGGAGAGAATTATTAACTATTTAAGTAAAATTTGAAATCAGGCTATGTTCATATTCTAAAAAGTCGGTACCCTCTGATGAAATTATGCAAACAATAACTCAGTGACGTAACCACATCGCAGGATACAAACAGCTACCCCAAAGCTCCATGTTATCCGATGTTCAACAAATATTAAATTCAGATATTATGGTAATGCAATTTCAATCTACACTAAAAGAAAATTCCACTCTAATTACTCATTGTCACTCTGTCATTGTATCACAATTTCCTGTTATTGTCAACAGAAAACAGGTTGTGTTTAGGGATAAACTTGCCGAGTAAATTTCGGGTTAAATTAGCTAAAATGTCAGAAATAGTTTAGTATTTCACCGATAAAATT
>CACYDY010000223.1 GCA_902773245.1 uncultured Ruminococcus sp. | reverse complement strand
GCAAAAATATCGTCGCGGGTGATGTGCTTGGGAATCAGCTCGTTCTTGCGCTCAATAATGGCCTCGCGAATCTCGTCGTCAGTCTCACAGGTGTCAAGGATATCCTTGAGCACGACCACACAGACCTTCTCGTCGATGTTGCATTCTTTATATACGTCAAAGCCGTCAACGTACTCGCGGATATCGACCATGCCGTTGGAAATGACCTTGATTTCCTTGTCATTTTCCAAGCGGATATACGCGATGGAAGCGCCGCAGTTGTTGATTTCTTCGGCCTTGGCCTTACTGACAATCTCACCGGCCTCAGCCACAATTTCGCCCGTGAAGAGGTTCACGATGGGCTGGGTGAGCTTGTGGCCAACCAGACGGTAGCCGAGGCAAAGTTTCTGGTTGTACTTGTGGCGGCCGACGCGGGAAATATCGTATTTTCTGGAATCGAAGAACATATCCTCGATATAGTTGCGCGCCGTTTCAAGCGACGGCGGCTCGCCGGGACGGAGCTTTTTGAAGACCTCAATCCAGGCTTCTTCGGTACTCTTGACCCCGTCCTTGGTCAGTGTGGCCTCTTTTGCGAGGGTCTGCTCAATACGTTCGTCATGACCGAAATAATTGTAAATGTCCTCATCGGAGGAAAGACCGAGCGCACGGATAAAGGTAGTGATCGGGAGCTTGCGGTTCTTGTCGATTCTCACATAGAAGACGTCGTTGACATCGTTTTCATACTCGAGCCAGGCGCCTCTGTTGGGGATAACCGTGGTATAGAAAAGCTCCTTGCCCGATTTGTCGTGCTCCATTTTATAGTATACGCCGGGCGAACGGACAAGCTGGGAAACAATAACGCGTTCCGCGCCGTTGATCACGAAAGTACCGCTGGGCGTCATGAGCGGGAACTCGCCCATATAGACTTCCTGCACTTTCATATAGCCTGTCTCTCTGTTGGTGAGGCGTGCCTTGACATACAGCGTGGCGGAATAGGTGGCGTCGCGAAGCTTACACTCCTCGATCGAATATTTCGGCACATCGTTGATGCGATAGTCGATAAATTCCAGTACCAGATTACCCGTATGATCGACAATTCCGGAAGAATCCTCAAAAATTTCCTTGAGACCGTGGTCGATAAACCACTGGTAGGAGTTCTTCTGAATTTCGATCAGGTTGGGCATTTCCAGCACTTCTTTGATCTTGGAGAAGGTCATTCTGGTATTTCTACCGTTTCGGACTTCTGTAACGTTTACCATAGATAATGCTTCACTCCATTCAAATTACATCGGAAAAATCCATTGCCCGGCTGTGGCAGCTAAGCGGCCCAAAAAAGTTTGTGCAATTTTACCTGTAGAAATTGCGAGCCAAAATCATCGAATTACTGTCAAAAAAATACAATGCCATCATTCAAATCTGAATTATATCACATTCGAGCGCGGAATTATCCGTTTTTTGGCAGAAAAAACAATGGTCTTGTCACCCATTTTAAGCTATTTTTTTATTATATCACAAGCATATTTTTTTGTCAAGAGCCGTTTTGGAATTATTTTTCGTTCGTCAATTTGACAGATTCTACAAATTTTTCAATACGGTCAAAATGACCAATTGCTTCCGAAAAACACTGACACAAAAAAACGGTGCTAACATCCTTCGACGTCAGCACCGTAACCACTTCTATTCTTTTTTTGTTTTCCCAGCCGCCATCATTCTGATCTGCGGCCTCTCAAAAGTTTAATTGTACTTCGGACTCACCCTTTGCTTATTTGATTTCTGTAAGCTTGATACGTTTCATCATCGCAATCATAGAGCTCACTTGCCTTTATTCGCCGAATTTTTTAAACTTTTTGTTCGCTTTTACCTTTTCATGGGACTCTGTCCTTTATGAATCAGTTATCACATTTTTTGAAGCTTTGTTGCTTCGTTTCTGGTTTGTTTCATTCTTAATACATCGGAAATACTGCCGCGTTCTCGCCTTTTTTGGCCTTTTCTATATTCAAACCGTCCGTTTCGGAAATCTGCGTTTTTCGCCTGGCCGTCGTTTCGGTTTTATTGATTTCATCACTTCGCATAATGTTTACTGCTTGTGGCTGATTACATCATTCATATGTCATCTTGCTCTTTTGTAACTCGATATCCCGCACATTTCACGACCGGCTGAGATATCTTTGCGCCACTTTATCTGTTCTCTTTCACTCACGACTCACTACACGTCATCGCTCCGGATTCACAAATCTTGGAGGATCTTTACTGAGCAGTAATTTTTATGCGTTTTCAATTGCGGCTCTTATTTTTGCTACCCTGTCGTTGCATTTCAGCTTTTGACAGGTGATTGTCTTTTTTGAAGCAGCTTTCCGTACTGCTTCCTTGCTTACGTTGTATGTCAGAAACCTTTCAGATTGTAGGTCGCTTACAATTTTCAAGGCATTTCATTTCAATATATATGCGTCGGTTTCTGTCGTGCATCAGTCGATCTGCTTCCATGCTTTCTTTTGCATTTCGGATCGCTTGCTACAGAATACTCTGTCACGCGGTATGCCTTTTTATTGATCTGCTTCCTCGAATCTGCGCGTTTCTGTTCCGATGTATTGTGTCTTTATCGACTCATCCATTGGCAACGCCTCGATTCTGTTTAGATTGCTTAAAGACTGCTCTGCAATTTCTTCATCGTCCATCTCAGGTTTTTCCCATATGTCCGATTTCCTTAAAAAGCTTACTTTTT
>CACYDY010000222.1 GCA_902773245.1 uncultured Ruminococcus sp. | reverse complement strand
TTTTATTGGTAAATGGAACCAAGGTTTCGTAATATACCATCTATTTGGCCAGAAACCATCCCATATTATTCCAATCAGTAAAGGCTCCAAATGTATCAGATACACTGCCAGGACACCTTTTGATGCTTCATTAATAAAGCGGTTTTTAACCTTAGCCTCTTTAAATATCAAGAATAATCCTATAGCTATGAACACAGAGGAAACAGAGCTATATTCACGGAGAAACATAGCATGTTTACACAGAAACTCATTATTCAATTGTTTCCCAACGAGATCAAAGCATGGCACTGACAGGAGATGAATGAATACAACAAAGGAAAAAAATAATTTCCCTTTTCTTTTTACCTTGATATCCGGCTTGAACAGGCTAATATATGCACCAACAACATACATAATCAGCATCATGTCAAAATTCCCATAATGATCCCAGGCCCGTCCATTTATAGTCGGAATTACCGACCAAACAAGTAAAAAGAATACGATAAACAGAAAAATAGTTCGTCTTTCTGTATTCCGTAACACTCTGTTCATATAGGGAATAAGTAAATATAAACACAGATAGCTTTTTATATACCAATTTCCATAAAATACAGGCAGAAAAGACTTAATTATATCACCAAGACCAATATTAATATTTTTAAATAAATTAGTGACCAATAAAGCAGATACAGAATAGAAAAGCATTTCCAAGCACAATAATACTGCTTTCAGGTAATGCCTGCTTAAATCCCTTGCCCCATACACAGACTCATCTTTTTGGATAGAATAATAACCGGTTATCAAAACAAAAACCGAACAGGCAAGGCGGGAAAACATTGTTGATTCCTGCATATATAGGATAGCTGGATCCAGGCAATTTGAAATTGTTATAATATTATCCAAATTATTCCCAAGGACGGAATAATGTGATAAAAGAACAAAATAAATACACAGGCATCGAAGAATCTCAATTCCGGAAAACCTTTCATTTATTTCAGAATAGTTCTTCATAGTTTTCAATCAGTGGTTTTATAACTTTCGCAGGATTCCCGGCAGCGATTGTGTTTGCAGGGATATTTTTTGTAACGACACTGCCCGCTCCAATAGTACAGTTATCCCCTATCGCAACTCCTTTCAGGATAATCGAATTACATCCAATAAAACAGTTTTTCCCAATTACAACGGGTGCTGTTTTCACATGATCAGCATAGTCTGCTTTCATTCTATCTTCCGGATCAATCGGGTGAAGATCGGAATCAAATATCTTGCAATTCGCTCCAATCAAAGTATTATCACCAATTTCTATACTGTTCCAGGCATAAATCGTTGCACCGGATATACCGACATTTTTTCCAATTTTAATCTTCCCGCCTTGTTTTGCGAGAATAATTGTCCGCTGATAGAGTCCGATCAGATTTGACCAGAAATTGCTACGAATAATACAGCTGTCTCCTATCTCAATCTGAGCGCCTGGAAATCGGAAAATAAACGGCCAACCAATAAGCTTAACTTTTTTCCCGATTATTACTCCATTCAGAATAAAAAACGGTCTTTCAAGAAAAGTGTTGAATTTAAACATAGTTCCCTCATGAAAGAATGTACTTAGCTGCTTCTATACCTACACACTCCAGCATTGCCAAACGGGAATACCCGTTCAGACGATAATCCCGATAACGATCAAGGCAGCGTTTTTTGCATTTTGCAAGGGATTTATCATTACTTGCGCCACCTGTAACAAAATTTGCGATTGTCTTATTGACAATCGTTATTTTTTTATCTGCACGTCTTGCCCGAAGGAAAAACTCAAAATCGTCATGGATTCCCTCAGCACGGTATAAACCCAAATCTTCATACGTTGAGTGCGGTACAAACATTGTCGGATGATTCCAGTGTCTGGAAGTTGGAAAGTGATCCATCCGAGAATGCTTTACCATCACTTTTCCATTTTCCTTTATCAGGTTAATATCAGCATAAAAGAGATCATATTTATCTCTTTCATATGCATTTACAGCTGTTTCAACAGCTTCAGGTTCATACCAGTCTCCTGAATTGATCATGCCGATCAGTTCTCCCGAGCTCTTCTGAATCCCTTTGTTCATAGCATCATAGATACCCCTGTCGGGTTCGCTATAGATACGATAGATATATCTTTTTTTTGCGAAAGCATCTCTATAAGATTCTGCAATCTTTACAGTCTGATCCTTGGACGCACCGTCGACGATCAAATACTCAATATTGTCATATGTCTGGCTAAGTACAGATTCAATTGTCTTTCGTATAACCAGCTCACTATTGAAACAAATAGTAATGATGGTGACAAGCATGTTTTATTCCTCGGTCAGTCTTATTGATTCCTGCAATGTATAAAGGCGGTAATTCTCTTTATACTCACTCATTGACATGTCATAGGCAAGGCTGCCAAAAGCCTTATTGACCAGCCCGGTTATATAACTCAGCAGCTTTAATGCCCAGGCTGTTCCGCTGATCAGCGATATTCTTTTACCGTGAGCTTCTGCTATGGCTTTCACTAAATCTGAAGTATTACTGTACTCTGCATTTTGCGGGAAAAATATTCCACACTCGTCATTCTGAATCATCAGCCTGACAAACTCTACCAAATTTCCAATATAAAGCATTGAGCGACAATTATCTATTT
>CACYDY010000221.1 GCA_902773245.1 uncultured Ruminococcus sp. | reverse complement strand
GGTGGCGGGCTTCGCCCGCCACCTATCGGGGCTAACGCCCCGAACCCTGCATACATTCACTCTACTCTTAAGTTGTGGATAGTGGTTAAATATCAACTGCCCGATTCTTTCATTTAGTTAAAATCGAGTTATTTTCTTTCAGTTTTTATCGGCTTACCTTTCCGATGTTACGATATCCGAACTTAGTTGGGGAAATACCGCCGCAGACGTCTGCGATGACACCGAATAAGACGATGTCTGCGAAGAATACGCAGATGATTCGTCCTGCGAAGCTGCGGAAGGGAATGTTTCCGACGCTGCCGACGAGGTGATCTCGGATTCTGCAGCCGACCTGCTCTCAGTCTTTGACGACGCGCTTTCTTCTCTCGAATTTTTCTTTGCCGCACTTATATCGTCATTCTGATAATCGAGTGAAACCGAATTATTCTCAAAATCGAACGTATATGACTGATAAAGCTCGTCATCTATATAAACCTCAACAGTTTTTGCGCCTTCGTTGATGTTTCGTGTAATGCTGATGTCGTAGTTAGAATCAAAAATAAGCGAGTAACGTTTCTTCTCGGATTCAACAATACCGTCACAGGTAACCTTTACGGTAAAAGGTGTGCTCAAAGCCGACAGATCAACCGATGTGTCAAGCTGCACGGGTATTGGTTCTCCGCGGCTGATCGTTATAGGAATTTCCGTTCCCTTCAAAACCTTGGTTCCCATAACCGTTGACTGATCCGAAACGCTGCCGGTTGCATATTCGCTGCTGTAGTCATACGATATTTCGCCTACCTTAAGACCAAGACCCACCAGCTCGTCCGTAGCTTCCTGCAATGTTTTGCCTTTCAGATCGGGAACGGAAACGCTGTTCTCGGCAACATAAAGCTTTACCGTTGAATTTACCTTCACCTTGCTGCCGTTTGAAGGCTCGGTACTGATAACCATTCCGTCGGCGTAGTCATCGTTGCTCACTACCTCGACTTCGCTTTGCAAATACAGCGATTTAAGGGTATTCTCGGCAACCGAACGGCTCATTTTCGTCAAAACGGGCACGGTTACTTCATAGTCCGTCGTATTGACAGTCAGGCGAACCGTCGAGCCTTTTTTTACTCTGTAGCTGCTTGCAATAGGCGACTGATTTACAACAATATCAAGATCCGTGTCGGGATCATAGGCGTTGACAATTTCAAAAACGAATCCTTCTTCGTTAGCAGATTGTACTTGATCAATATTCTGACCTATAAAATCAGGTATCAAAACGGTATTGTTGCGATTATAGCCGACCACCGCAAGCACGGCAAGCACCGCCAATGACACGAATATCCCCACCACAAGGGGTATGGATACTTTGGTTTTCTGCTTTTCGGGAACAAGAGGTTCTTTTTCAAGCGGATCTTCCGCTTTGTTTTTTCTGTCGATAGTAATAACCTGCGGGCGGTATTCTTTTTCGGCAGGATCTTCGATAGTTATGGGCTTTGTTGAAGTATAGCTCTTCCACTGACTTTTTGCGGATATCCTTTCGGTAGCGACCTTGTCGGGATTTTTAGGCTTTTTCCTGACCGGCGGCTTAAAATTTTTCAAGGTCATGATCTGGTCGAGCAGCTCCTGAGCAGTCTGTGTTCTCTCCTCGGGTCTTACAGCAAGAGCCTTTGCGAGAATATCGTCAAGCTGAGGCGGCAGCCCCGTTCTAAGCTGCGACACAGGAACAAGCTTATCTTCCAAAGCGCGTGAATTTGCAAATTCGGGAGTCACTCCCGTGAGCATATAATACATCGTTGCTGCGACAGCATAAACGTCCGTCCACGAATTTTGCTCCATTTTGTTGTCGTATTGTTCGATCGGAGCATATCCCTGCTTTAAAATTATCGAAACACTTTTCGACATGGAAAATGTATTCTGTCTTGCTGCGCCGAAATCTATGAGGACGATCTTTCCCTCTTTTGTTTTTATAATATTCTGCGGTGAAATATCACGATGGATTATACCTGCCTGATGTACCTTTATAAGGCTTCTCAGAACGGGAACGATAATATTCATGGTTCTTCCGAATCCGAGAACCTTGTTTTTCTCGACCATCTGCGCAACGGTATCGCCGCTGAGATATTCCATAACGATATATGCCGTTCCGTTGTCGGCAAAAACATCGTACACATTTACTACACCCTCGACCGAACCTAAGTTTGCAAGTCGCTGAGCCTCCTCCTGAAAGCTTTTCAAGCCGCTTCGATACCGCTCTCCGCGCTCTCCGTTGAGCGGTGACACGGTGGCTTCGCCCTTTTGACGTGTCACGCATTCATTTGGAAAAAACTCCTTGACTGCGACCTTTCTTTTGAGTGCTTTGTCATATCCTATATAAGTGATTCCGAATCCTCCGTCACCGAGAACTCTTCCCAAAACATATCGTTGTTTAAGGACCGAACCTGCAGGCAGACAAGTGTTATCGTTAGTCGGACCGACAACATCATTTCCGCAGAACGGACATATTACATCGAGATCCTCATCATACTCTTCCATACAATAAAAACATCTCAAAGCCCGATCCCCCCTTTCATAAATCTTTCAAAAGTCTTTCATTTCTTCAAAATATTACAATATGGTAACTTAAATTATATCACAATTACTGCGTTCTTACAATAGGAAATTTGTAAATAAAAAACCAAAAGTAAACAAAAATTGAATTTATTATTTAATTGAAATCGCTTTATTTACAAAAGATAAAACCCCACCCAGAGCGATCTGCCCGAGGTGAGGTGAATTATCAATTCCAATATACTTTACTGCCTATATCATAACTATCTAATCCAATGCTGCTGCGAAGAACTTCAAGCGCGTCACTCGAGGTAATGCTGTTGTCCCCGTCAACATCGGCAAGTTTGGTTTGCTTGTCGGTGAACTCCTCAAGCATTACAGATTTTCTGAGGATCAGAAGACTGTCGAGAGAGGTTATGCTCTTGTCGTCATCAACGTCGCCCTTAATAGACTTAACTTTATCAAAATTATAAACTCCGTAATAATCATCGTGGTTTTTGTAATCATCAAGAGTAAACCAAGCGCCATTGCAAGTCGCTGCTGTTGTAAATTCATTGCTCATTTCGTTGCCGTCAAGCACATAGATCCAACCGTTAAAATCTTTTGTAACCAATGTATCACTATATGGACATTCGCCTTTACTATAACCTTCTGTGTTTATCATAACCGTTTGATAACATGCCCCTTTCTTTGAGTCATCATCAAAAAAATTATTGAAAATAACAGTAGATGCTTCAGACGGTACATTTTCTATCTTGAAAACATTTTCACCGACCTCGGGAGCAGGAGTCATAGCAGTACCAGGCCAGCCTGCCGCTTCTGTCGGACTCCACCAATACACACCCACTTTATCATTTGGTGCGTCGGCTTCTTCTTTAAAATAATGATCCGGGGCTAAAAAGTAGTAAGTACGTGTGCTGCTGTCTTTTTCAGCCGTTTGTGCATTTACCGGCAAAATCACTGCCGAAAAAGCTATCACTGCGGCAAGTGTTATTGCAGTAAGGATTTTTGATTTTATTATTGTTTTTCAAAATATATCGCCCCTCTTTCGTAT
>CACYDY010000220.1 GCA_902773245.1 uncultured Ruminococcus sp. | reverse complement strand
TTGTCAACAGTTTTCTCTGTTGGTTCAGCTGCAGCAGTAATTTCTTCAACAATCGGAGCTTCAACAAGGCCGAGAATGGACTTGTTCATGATAAAGCCAAGGCTCGAAGGATTGATTATGAAGTGGGTAATATTGTACTTTGTAAGTAATCTCGCGCTTATCTCATACAAACCTCTGAACGGCATTCCAACGCTTCTTGCTTCGGTAAAATCGGTGAAAACAGGACAGAAATTAGCATATCCGTCGGTTATTGTAAGTGGTTTGAAATCGTCGATATTCTCTTCTGTGATCTCGGTGATATCATCGTTGAGCGCATATGTGTACACAGTACTGTCAAGGAAGGAAACTGCGATCTTCTCTCTCAGTTCGTCGTCCTTTTTCTGCATAAAGTCGAGAATTTTAAAATAAAGCTTCGGAGCGATCACACCCTCGGTCTTAACGTGTTCGTCAAAGTCCTTGGGATCAAAAACATGACTCGGGTCATTATTAACAATGATCTTCTTCAGTCCGAATCTCTTCAGATCATCGAAGAACATTCCCTTGTCGTCGATCGTCTGAACGGCGGTATCCTCCGCAATGCTCTCGGCAGCTCTCTTGACCGTGCATACATTTACGCAAAATTCCTCGTCAAGATAAGGATAGTTTGTAACCGTAGAATATGTGCAGTACAGCTCATCGGCGGCAACAACGTCGTCGATAACCTTTTGTATGGGATCAACGGGCTTAACCTCGATTTTTTCTTTAATAAGCTGCTCTACGCAAGGCGAACAGAAGTTGCGGTTGTCAAAAAGCAAAAGCTCGGATTCGTTAAATTCCTTTCCGCAGATAGCGCACTTGGAAACACGGTTGGCGTTCGGGCGGCGCTTTTTTGCGGCAACGTTGGAGTTTGGCGTATCGGAAACGGGAGGCATATTTGTTTTTGTTGACGTTGATTCAACAGCGGCAGTAGTCGATTTTTCCGTTCTTGTGATTTTATAATCGTACACCTCTCCGCTTGGAGTCTTGATGACCTCGATCGCAAAGTTCTTCGGCTTTCTCTGGCGGTTTTTCCACATATTAAGCTCTCGAAGCTCGATCGGAGCGATCTTTCCGTCTATAACCTTGAACGTTTTTCCTCTTCTTGAGTCGTTATAGATCTTGAAAAATTCATTTTCTACAACAACCGACATGGAAGGAGTTTCCTCAAATTTGATTCTGTCAATAACATCGGGGCCTTTTTCTTTCGAATCCTTTACAGGCAGCGCGCCGCTGGGCTTTCCGACAGGGAAAACCTGCGCAGGCTTTACGGGTTCGTCTTTCTTCGGCTTTGTTTCAGCCGCAGAAAGAGTGCTCGTTGTGGGAACATATTCATTTTCGGGCGGAACATAAGGCGCAACAGGAGCTACTGCCGGCGCTTTTGTCAGTGTACCGTCCTCGTTTATTCTTGATATGATGTAGTCAAACGGAGTACCCGAGCTGTCCTTCATTATTTCAACAGTGAAGCCTGACGGATTCTTAACTCTGTTTTTCCACATATTAAGCTCTCGAAGCTCGATCGGAGCGATCATGTCGTTGATAACTTTAAATGTTTTTCCCGAACGTGTGTCTTTATATATTTTGCAAAATTCGTTTTCGACAACGACCTCGGTGGTAGGCGTCTGTTCAAACTTTACTCTGTCTGTCGGAGCCGTTCCGACAGAATTGGTAACGCTGGGAATATTTGTTTTTGCAGCCCTTCTCTGAGGCTGATCGGCAGCCTTGTCTGCATTTGGATTAATTCTCGGCGAAGCAGGCTTTTGTGCGGGCGGAGTCGGCTTGGGAGCGCTGACCGCGGCGGGCTTTGCCTGTGTATCCTCTTTTTTGGCGATTACGGGTGTGCCATTCACTGCCGGCGCGGATTCGGGCTGCTTCGGAGCATTGTTCTCATTTGCCGGCGAAGCTGCTGCTCTTGATATTTTATAGTCATAAACTGTTCCGTCTGCGCCTTTTACTATTTCAACAGAGAAATTCGACGGAGTTTTCTCTCTGTTTTTCCACATATTAAGCTCTCGAAGCTCGATCGGAGCAACCTCGCCGCCAAGCACCTTAAAGGTTTTGCCCGAACGTGCGTCTTTATACAATTCGAAATACTCGTTTTTCAGAACCAATTCCGTAGTGGGAGTCATTTCAAACTTGATGCGTGACGGCTTTTGATCTGTCACGGTAGTCGTAACGGAAGCCTGCTGAGGACGAGCCGCCTGCTCTCTGCGCGGCTGCTGAACACGAACGTTTGCCGGTGCGCTCGGCGCAGCGGGAGCTTGGGATGCCACAGCTGCCCTCGGAGCTTGAGGCGCGGACACATTCTGAACAGGCGCTTTTGGAGCCAGCGGAGGCTGAGCGTTCTGAGCAGGTGCGTTTGGTACACGTACATTCGGAGCGGGAGCTGTAGGTTTTTGAGCCGGCGCAGCATTCGAAGCGTCAGCGGATATTCTTGAAATCACAAAATCAAAGACATTTCCGTTTTCGTCTTTGATGGTTTCAACTTTAAAATTTCTTGGATTTTTTTGTCTGTTTTTCCACAAGTTAAGCTCACGAAGCTCAAGGGGAACTATTTCGTCGTTTATAACCTTAAAGGTTTTTCCCGACCTTTTATCGTTGTAAATTTTACAATACTCATTCTCGACAACAAGCGTTATGTTGTCACTCATTTCAAATTTAATTCTGTTGCTTTTCGGTTTACTGCCTTTGGTAGAATCAAGCATCGAAATCACTCCTTTAATAAAATTTTACTATATTTTCAATTCTTTTTCAATAGATTTTATAGCAAATTTAGTTACATTTTTCATTAATTCTGAAATTTTTTCAGATTTTAACAAAAGGCATATAAGTTTTTTAGCAATTAAGTAAAATCGTATGTATTTTATTATAAATTTATTCATAAAATATTGTGTATAATGGCAATTTTGGTGGCTGATTTTTCAGCAAAGTCTATATTTTCCTACAAACGTTTTTGAATATTTAATAAATTATTTCAAATTTGTCTTAATTTTATTAATCTATCATATTTATTATTCCGATAATTTTTATGATATTTTTTTATTTTTTATTTCTATCTTTTTCAAAGTGTTGCAAAATTCAAAAAAATAGTTTAAAATAGTATAGAAATAATCATAGATTTAAAGGAGAGAAAAATATGTACAAAAAATACGCTGCTTTGTTTCTTGCAGCTTCCGTTGCGGTCTGCTCATTGATGACGGGCTGCGGTAAAACCGACGAGGGCGGCACAGCCGACACATCTGCTGCGTCAAGCGCTTCATCTCAATCCGCAAGCACATCCGAGGAAGTCAAGGAATACACTCTTGACGAGCTTGGACTTAAACCGGATTTTCTTGACGACAAAGAACACAAGGTCGGTTATCAGCTTGAAACTCCCGATGTCGGTGAGGATATCGCTGTTATGCACACAAATCACGGTGACATTACAATGAGATTCTTCCCCGAAGCTGCGCCCAAAGCTGTTGAGAATTTCGTAACTCATGCTCAGGAGGGTTATTATGACGGGTTGACATTCCACAGAGTAATCAACGACTTTATGATCCAGGGCGGTGACCCGTCGGGTGACGGAACAGGCGGAGAAAGCGTCAGCGGCAAACCCTTTGAAGATGAATTTTCAAACAAGCTCTTCAACATCAGAGGTTCTGTTGCCATGGCAAACAGCGGCAAGGATACCAACGGAAGTCAGTTTTTTATCAACCAATCAAAGAAATCCGAAATGGATTACTACACAGAATCATGGAAAAGCCTTTATCAGACACTCTGCCAAGTAAAAGCAGACGGTACGCTTGACGAATTTATTCAGTACTACGGCTCTCAATACAACGGCTTCTATGACACAGACCTTATCAATGACGAAATAAAGAAGCTCTACGAGGAGAACGGCGGCAACCCGACTCTTGACGGTGCGTTCAATATTCTTGACAGAGGTCACACTGTTTTTGCTCAGGTTATTGACGGAATGGACGTTGTTGACGAGATCGCTGCGGTAGAAACTGATCCTGCCACAAACAAGCCAAAAGAAGACGTTATTATCGAAACTATTGAAATCAAACCTTATGAGTAATCACAAATAAGAAACGGGCAGTGAGGAATCGGTGTTTCATTCACCTTTCTTCAATGCCCGTTTTTGTTGGCTTGTTATGTATAATTTTGATAAATTCAATGCGGACGATACAGTCGGCAAACCCGAAAAGCAGGTGTTTGTAATTCGTCCGGTGTTACAGGTTCGTTGAACTCTCATTAGGGACAAATTCTGACGCAGGCGATAATGCCACCTAACCCAAAAAGTAAGTGTGCGTTTTTCGTCCGGCGTTGCCGGTCGTGTACCCATTAGGGACAAATTCTGACGCAGGCGGTGAAGCTGCCCAACCCAAAAAGCCGGTGTGCGTATTTCGTCTGCCGCCCCACGTTCGTAATACTTTAATTCGTAGACATTATTGTTTAACTCCCGACAATGCGGCTGTGGTTCTTTTGTCCCAGTCGTTGTCGGTTATCACTGTGGCCTTCAGCTCGCTCATACTGTACACTACCGAATACTGAAGCTTTGACGGCGACGCAACATTTTCAAGAAGCTTGAATGCGTCGTCCTCACTGAGTATTCCGCTGCTGTTATAAAGTGTGTCAAGCATAAAGTCATATCTGACATATCCGCTGTACTCGCTGTCATAGGCGCTGACCGACGAATTTGTCAGCCAATCCTTATACTCATCGGGATAAACATATCCGTCGCTGTCAAAGACTTCTTCGGTGTTGTTAAAATTTGAAGCGACCTGATAGTTTCGGTCATTTTTTATTACATAGGTTTCTCCGTCGACAAATTCTATCAGAGCGCTGCTGCCCTTACTGTCTGCAATAAAGAAGTGAGCCATCATCGACGAATCAAAATAGAGATTATACTCATCGATAAGCTCGACAGCCTTGTCGATTGAATCGGCATAATCAAGAACCAACCGATTCACCGCATAGATTCCTATTGTTTTTTTTGCGTCATTCTTATGTTTTCGTGAAAAATTGACCTGCAAAACAGAGATGGATATTCCCTTTTCGTTCACTCCGTCAGTCGGAAAATACGGTGCGCCAAACAGCTTCAGATCAAAGGTTTTCGGCGCTTTTTCGACGTTGAATCCCAAGCAGTTCAGGTTGACGGTCGAGATGGATTTGTAGGCATTATCGGGGCTTGTTACTATGAGCATAACAGGGTTTACCCGATAGTCATAATTTCTGCCAAGATATCTGTTTGAATTTTTGTCCTTAAACGTGAAAGCCGAGCAGGCGTTATCAGACGGAGTATTTTCAACACCAATGTCCAGGCTTTCGTCAATAATATTGTTTACATAATTATAATACTCACTGTTGTTGTTTGCGCCCGTTCTCAGAAATTCGTCAAATCGGTAATCCGAAAAAAATTCCATTGTATAAAGGTTTGTTCCCTCCATCATTTTGAGCGATGACAAAGTCCGCAGCTCATCAAAATATTTTATTCCAACGAAGCTTATTGTCAGAAGAACAAGCACAGACAAAACATAGCTTATTATTTTTAAAGCTTTCTTCATACAACCCCTCCGTAAAATACGGCTACTGATATTATACTATAATCTCATAAAAAACGCAAACATTTTTTTGGCGGCC
>CACYDY010000219.1 GCA_902773245.1 uncultured Ruminococcus sp. | reverse complement strand
GCCCCATTCCGAGGTAATGCTGCACCAGCCCCTGGGCGGGTATAGCGGTCAGGCTTCGGACATTGCCATCCATGCCAAGAACATCCTACGTATCCGGGACGAGATGTATGACGTGATCGTATCCCATACCGGGCAGGAGCGGGAAAAGGTGATCGCGGACACGGACCGGGACAATTACCTGACGGCGCGTCAGGCGCTGGAATACGGCATCATCGACAGCGTTGTGTCCGGGAGGGAAGAATCGTAAGCAACTTATCTATACTCTTGAAAAGGTACGGTAACTTTTTAGAGAATCAATATTTCAAGCTATTGCATCATTTATTAGTGAACAAGACTTCCAATATCATTTGTAGTATAATTAATAGTAACAATAGACTATAAAAAATTCTCGGTTAATTATAGGGAGTCTTATCATGGGATTTTTGAAAAAAGCTGGGAAAAATCTAAAAGAAGCGGCAGTTATTGTAGCTGGAACGACTCTTGAGGCAGGCAGTATGATTAAAAAAGGGGCGGGAAATTTATACAATAAAGCTTCGGAAGATTTAAAAATGAAAAATGAAATAGAAATAATAAATGAATTATGCAATAAAACGCGGGAACAATTTGAAAAAGACAGAAATGAGTTTGAATCTGACTTTCAGAAAGAAAGAAACCAGTTTTCCCATATCCTAGACCAGATTAATCATAGAATTCCTACTTACAATGCCATCGTTACTTATATGGAACAAAACCAAGATAATGTAATGTATTTGGCTGCAACGAAAGCATCTCGGGCATCCTTTGTATTAGGTAAGGACGTTGATACAAAAGCAGGCGATAGTCTAAAAGCTGCCGGCGCTGCCGGATTGGCTACCGGGTTAGGTACTGTTGGCCTGGTGACCGCTTTTGGCAGTGCAAGTACTGGAACTGCTTTATCCGCCCTTACCGGTTCTGCTTATATTCATGCAACACTGGCGGCATTGGGCGGCGGTTCGTTAGCTGCTGGCGGGTTTGGTATGGTAGGAGGAGCGATTGCTTTGGGGACAGCTTTCTTAGCGCCGGCTGCAGTAGTGGGTGGTTATCTTTTTAATAAGCAAGTCCGTAAGGCATATGAAGAGGCAATGACACGTAAGGCAGAGGCTATTGAGTTTAAGAAAGAGCAACATTTGTTTTTCCAGAAATTGCGTAAAGGACTTCTATCTTTTAGAAAACTGAATTATGAATTTTATGCTTTTTCAAGGTGTTTTGATGAACTGTTAAATATGTCTATCCCTGCTTTTGCTATTGGGGTTAATGAAGATTATAAAAAGCTTGTCAGAAAAAGCGTTGAAATTATCAATACCTTTATTAACATACCAATTATTACACAAAAGAAAATAATAAATGTCCATCTGGATAGCGACATTCAAAAGGCTGTAGAACAGATTAGTGAATGCAAAACTATGTTAAACATGCTGATGCGATCGCTTGGTATTGAAGAAGCGGAAGCTATGAATAAAGCGCGCTATCAAGAGGTAGAAGTTGAAACTGCGGAAGAGATTGTTTCCCTAGTTAAAGACTTGCGTAAGGAAAATGGATGGAAAGAAGAGAAAATTAAATATCAGAAAGCAACGATAGTTAAACAGAAAAGTAAAATTAAAGAGCAGGAAATAGAGATAAAGAAAAGTAATGAGTTTATTCGTGAACTTACTGAACGATTGCAAGTTGTGAATGCAACGCTGTCTGAGAGCCAGGGAAAAAATAATAAGGCCAATAAAATTATAGAAGAACTAAGACAACAGGCTGTTGAAAGAAATCCAAAAAGATTTAAGACATACGAAGAAAGCTTGACAAAAAAATTTCCGAATTTGAACAAAACGGCGTTGCAATTTGTTGCTTCCGGTGAAATGCTGTACGAATTATTTGAAAAAGAAGAATACGAAGGAGTAGATTTTTCATCGGTTATTATTGAATATGGGAATTGTGTTGAGTATTTGCTGAAACTAACTTTACTCAAGTTGAGGATTCCGGTTCCAGTAAGAAGTGGTTCTAAATTCCCTCCGATTGGACAAATCATAAGTGATTGTGTAAAGGCTAAAAAATACAGAGATAATTTTGAAGATGGTTTTTACGAAT
>CACYDY010000218.1 GCA_902773245.1 uncultured Ruminococcus sp. | reverse complement strand
TTTCTGCTTTGTTCCGTCAGCGACCAAATGCTCTGCCTTTGGAAACCGCAAACTTTTGAAAAAGTTTGATCAAAACTTTAATATGCTAAATCTTTTAGATTTCGAGTATAAGTGAGCGCTGATTAGATCCGGCGCTAATATTGCGTACAATTCGACGAAAAAGGCAAGCAAGATTAGCGCCAAGCCAATAGGGCGTGATTTTATCAGCAGTTTTTTTAATTCCTCTCGTAAAAAAAGGAACGGATTTTCCGCTCCCTGTTTTTTACTCTACGAAAAACTCTCTCGACCCATCAATAAAATACCAATACATTATCCTTGATCTTGACTCTCGCCTGATACGTATCGATCGTGTTCAGTCTGCCGTCATAAATTGATACCGACGGCTCGGCATAGCTTTTGGAGCTGTCGCCGATTACAAATCGGTCGTCAATACAGCCTTTGAGTTTTCCAACCCTGTCGGGATATGTTATCAGCGCAGAGCTGTTGACTATTCCGTGAAGAGTTACGAGATCGTTCTCGTCTGTCAGGTAATATATTTTCTCACTGTTTTTGTCCGTAAAATACTTGTATCTTCCGTCCGGATTTCTTACTTTATAAACACAGTGCGCCCGTTCGTCATACGGCGGCAGCTCAAAGAACTGCTCCTGACCGGTTCTGAAAAGTCTTGCTCGCACAATAATATTGTCATTACCCGAACACTCCAACCGGATAATTCCCTCGTTGCCGGCGCTTGCGACTCTTTTGAGCGGAAGCTTTTTCTTATCGGTTTTTATGCCTTCCAGAAGCTTTGACACGGATATTCTCCAAATATTATCACGAATATTCTCAGTCAGCGCGCCCAATTCTCTTGATAAAGATTCTTTTTCGCTTTCACTTTCACAATACGGATCTCCGAGAATTATCATATCCCTGCCGTTTTTGTCAACCAGCCGCTGCGTATTGTTTTTTATCAGCATTGCGGTTTTAAAATCTTTGACAAAATATCTTCTGCCAAACTCAAGATCGTAAAGGTGCGCAAGCACATCACAGTTGGTTTCCTCAAGACAGCGGTTGAAAAGCTCCTTGTGTTCGTCGTCCGCTTTTGAATAAATGATAATATTATCGTCATCTATTGCAACACATTCGGAAAAGCTTCCTATGAGGGGAACCTTCTTTCTGAATACCTCGTCGTTGGTCTGTTTGTCGACCTTAACGATCCAAGCATTGTTTCCGTCGTTCTCGAACAGGACTATTATGCTGTTTTTACAAGCATAATAATGTTGAATATATGTTGCGTCGTCAAACATAAAATATGACATCATTTTTTCGCTTTCCTCGGAAAAGCTGTAGCAGTACAAGAATATCGTATCTATCCCTTTGACGTTCAATTCTTCGGCATAATACACGCATTCGTCGGATATTTCGATAATCTCTATCTGACGTTTGTAAAGTTCATCTCTCAAATCAATTACTGTCAAAATCAAAACCTCGCTTCAGGTCAATTTTTCTGTGTTTGATACGTATTTTCTTTATTCTATCATATTGCAGCTGAAAAACTTGTCGCAATTTGCGCCGGTTCACTTTTTATTAAATGGAAAAATCAGCTTCGTTTCGGGAAAACCTATCCCGAAATATGACCCCAGCGACAAACACACCGTGTTTTTCCTGTCACTGAAATTCAATGCCATTGCCGTTCCGTCATGAATCAGCTTTACAATGACATCTTTTCTCAGTCTGCCCGACAGATCCCACCACAAACATTCCGCATAGTTTTTTCCGAGAGAACACAGCTTTGCGTAGCCGCTTCGGTTGGCATTCAGAGCGCCGTCAACAACATAGCTGGCTATACTGATAACTATTTCGCTGTTTGGTTCTGTTTTTGCGGTGCTTTTTGCGGTGTTGTAGGTGTCCTCAATTGCTCTGATGAGGTATTTGTGAAGTTTTTTCGCCTGACGCAGTTTTTCTTCTTCATTGGGCATTTCCCAGTCCATGTATTTTGACGGATAGGGTTCAAGGTTTTTTATCTCGACTACTTCTCCGCCGCTTTTTGTCACAATACTTCGTTTGATACTGGTTTGACCAAAATCCATTACAACGTTGACTCCGTTTGCTTCGGAGATCTGAGTCGAACAGCCAAGTATGCCTACATCGGACGAATTATCATAAAGGAAAATATTGTATGGAACTACATTTTTCAATTTGAAAATATAGTTGACCCGCTCTTTCAGAATTTCTCCGAACTTTCCGTTTGCAAGTCCTCCGACAAGTATGATATCACTCACCTGCGACCAATACTGCCAGTGCTGTTCGTTCCAGTCATCTCTGGCTTTTCGGTTTTCTTCAACTCCCTCTTTGAGAGCAAGAAACAAAAGTCCGAGTCTGTTGCCGAATTTTGTTATGATACGCAGAGCTTCACTTGATATTTCGCTGTTTTCATCGTCAAGCTTTTTAGCAAGTATTCTGGGAAGCTTCTTTTCGTTAACCGCCGACAGATCTATTTTTAAAACATCGGCGCTCATTTTTATTTCTTCTATTACAAGCTTGACGCTAAAAAATTCTTTGACTGTCAGACCTTCGATCTCGTCGTCTATTCCGTACAGCGGCAGCTTCGCCAATCGAATTCTGTTGACCGAGCAGGCAGATGTCAGATAATCAGACTTATCCGGGTCTGAAACTCTGTTCAGGAAAGGATTTTGCACACCTATCATTCCCTTCGTTTTTTATCTGTTTTTCTTTTCTATCATACTATTTTAATATAAAATCTGCCGCTATTGATTAACCATTTATTAATATTTCATATTTTTTGAAAATTTATCTTTTTTTGTTATTTAATAATCACTGTCCGCAGCTTAACCTGTCGACCCAA
>CACYDY010000217.1 GCA_902773245.1 uncultured Ruminococcus sp. | reverse complement strand
AATCCTCTGCTCATCAGGACAAATTCCATCTTAACATTTTTGTGGGGCATTTTGTATGTTCTGACGTCGGTGTGGACATTCTTTTTAATGAACAGCGAGTTTTCAGTGTGGACTGCTGTTATTAATAATATTTTGCCTGTTGTTATGGGTATTTTTACTAAATGGTTTCAATCGTGGTATCCTGCATGGTATGCGCGAAAAAAATAATTCGCCGCATTTTTGGCAGCACAGGTCTAAGCTTTCAAAGCCAATGCCCTGTGCTTTTTTAATAAATAAAAACGCATTGAACTGCACCTTATAACGATATTTTTATTATCTTTTTAAAAATATTGAAAAAACCGCTTGGGAATGGTATAATTCTAATTAACATGATAACGGTTAACAAAAAAGCTTCGATTAAAACTTAGCTTTTATGAGGTGAAATATGAAAGAAATGAGAAAGTATTGTGTTGGCAGAAGCCGGAGCATGAGTCTTGGCGTTTTGATATTGATTATTTCGTTTGCGGCAGTGTTGTTTGCAGCTTCCTCACAGGAGGGAGTCAACACCTTGAAATACGCAATAAATTATGCAAGACCCGTTTTATATCTGATTGTGATCAGCGTGATCGTCAGTTTTATTTTCAAAGTTGTTTTTGGAAATTCTAAAAAGCGTTTTGAACAACGTATTACGGAATTCAGGAGCAGAGGAATACTCGATCTTGTGATAGAAGACTTTAAAAACGCCGTTCCCTTCTTTAAAAAAGGTAAGGTCAAGATCGGACGGTACTGTATGTTTCTCAAGGGTGACGGATTGATTTTTCTGTACGAGGAAATATCTTCAGTCAGAATGAATATCGTTAAGGTGAGTTATGAGGACGGTACCAAATATGACTGTTATGTTCCGCAAATCTGCGTTGGCGGCAAATATTACAATCTCGGTCAGCTAAAGACAGATTTGAATGACCCTCAGTGGAGACAGTTCTCGGAGTTTATTCGCCTGAAAGCTCCCCATATAATCATCGAGAACACCCCATATGTTACAACTCAGTATATCAGCGAAAGAGATACACCTTCCGTTTCAGACGACGACTAAACTAATGCGTCAGTCTTCAAGCTCTTTGAATAATGCCATATCGGATAAATATGTTCATGATGTTCTTTGCTATAATGCTAAAATACATTGAAAATATGCTGTAATTATGCAATTACCAACCCAATGTTGCGAGATCGGTGTTAGTGTTAACTTGACTCGGATTGCGAATGATTTTATGTTCATACAAAATTTACATTTATTTTTGGAAAATTATTGTATTTTTTTACTAAATTGTTTAAAATAATGATTAAGGTATTGTCTGCAAATCGCCACTGAAAGAAATTTGGTAAGATATTTTATTATTGACAGATTTTGAAACGGAGAAAATTGTCGGAGTGCCTTTCGTATTTTGAGAACAGGAAGCAGTAAAGCTTATTGAATTTTTCGAAAAAATTTGTAATAAAAATAGGAGGAAAGCATTATGCAGAATTTTGATTACATGACACCAACCAGGCTTATCTTCGGCAAGGGAGCTATCTCAAAGCTGCCCGAGGTAATGGGCAATTACGGTAAGAAGGTGCTTCTCACCTATGGCGGAGGAAGTATCAAAAAACTTGGTCTTTACGACAAGGTGAAAGAACTTCTGGCTGATGCGGAAATTTATGAATTGTCAGGTATTCAGCCGAATCCAAAATACGATCCGAGCGTTCTTGACGGTGTTAAGATCTGTAAGGAAAACGGTATTGATGTAATCCTTGCAGTGGGCGGAGGAAGCGTTCTTGACTGCTCAAAGGCGATCGCAGCGGGTGCAAAGTATGACGGAGATCCGTGGGATCTGATCTCGTATAAGGTAAAGGCACAGTCGGCTTTGCCTATAGTTGACATCATTACGCTGGCTGCGACAGGAAGCGAATATGACTGTGGCGGTGTAATTTCCCGAACCGAAACGAATGACAAAATCGGATATATGGATCCGCACCTCTACCCTGCCGTATCATTTCTTGATCCGACCTATACTTTTACGGTATCGAAAAAACAGACTGCAGCAGGCTGTGCCGACGCTATGAACCATATTATGGAGCAGTATTTCTGCGAGGACTCTACGCTGTTGAACGACGGTTTCATGGAAGCAGGCTTGAAGAGTCTGATGATCAATGCAAGGAAGTGTCTTGAGAATCCAGAGGATTACACTGCAAGAGCGGAGATGATGCTCGACTGCACATATGGCTGCAACGCTATCTATTCTCTCGGAAACAGCTATTCGGGCTGGCCCTGCCACGGTATGGAGCGCGCACTTTCCGCCTATTATGACATCACTCACGGAGAGGGTCTGGCGATCATCACACCAAGATGGATGAAGCATATCCTGGGTGACAAGACTATCAGCCGTTTCGTAAAATATGGAGTTAATGTATTCGGTATTGATGGTTCTCTTGATGATTACGAGATCGCAAACAAAGCCATTGACGAAACATATCGTTTCTTTGAGTCTATCGGAATCCCGATGCACCTGAAGGATGTCGGAATCGATGAGAGCCGAATCGGAGAAATGGCACACCATATCGCAGTCAACGAAGGCTTGGAGAATGCCTGGTCGCCGCTTTCGGAACAGGATATCGCAGAAATATTTACTGCATCGCTTTAAATGGGCAATTAAACATTCTGAATTTTTTTATAAATAGTTGGTGTCCAAGACTATTTAGAAAACGGAGAATACAATAATGTCAAACACTGAAAAGGTCTGTCAATTTCTTGACAAAGCCAAAACATTTTATTTTCTGACAACAGAAGGAGACAAGCCCAAAGGTCGTCCTTTCGGTTTTCATATGCTCGCTGATGATAAGCTGTACTTCGGCTGTGGTACATTTAAGAATGTATTTAAACAACTGACGGAAAATCCAAAGGTAGAAGTCCTGGCAGTAAGCGGCGGAGAGTTTCTGCGTTATGACGGAGAGGTCAGAATTGTAAAGGATGACGCTCTTTTGGCAAAGGTTCGTGAAGCAATGCCGCAGATCATGGCGTTGTATGATAAAAATGGTTGGGAAATGGGACTGTTTTATCTTGAGAACGGTCATGCAGAAATTCGCGGAATGATGGAGTTGAAAGAGGAATTTGATGTATGAAAGCATTGCTTATAAACGGCAGCCCCAATGAACACGGCTGTACCTACACTGCGTTGAATGAGGTTGCTGAAACGTTAAAAATGAATGATGTCGATGCAGAGATCCTGTGGCTCGGTAAAAAGCCTATGCAGGATTGTATTGCCTGTTTTCAGTGTTAGTCAAAGGGAGAATGCGTATTTAAGGATATTGTAAACGAGACATCTGCAAGGATCGACGAATTTGACGCAATTATCGTAGGCTCTCCTGTTTATTACGAAGGACCAAACGGTCGGTTGACATCGTTCCTGGACAGATTTGTGTTCAGCACACCGAAGTCAAAGCTTGCCGGAAAACTTGCGGCATCGGTTGTTTCATGCAGAAGAGGAGGAGCTACTGCGGCATTTGAACGCCTGAACCAATATTTTTTGATGGTGAATATGCATGTAGTAAGCTCACAGTATTGGAATCAAGTACACGGATATACGCCCGATGATGTAAGAAAAGATGAAGAGGGTCTACAGACTATGCGTACTCTCGGTCAAAATATGGCTTATCTTCTTAAGGCACAGCAGGCGGCATCTGCCAACGGGATAAAGAAACCCGAATACGAAGAAACAATATATACCAATTTTATCTGATAAGAATCTTGATAGTGATTTAACCGAATGTCAGATTTATTTTATTACAAAGGCACATAACCGAAATAATAGACGGTTATGTGCCCGGTTATATTTTATGAAATAATATGATTTGCCGAGATAGACATAGCGGTATCGTCAACTCTTTTTGTTTTATTGCTTCTTTTCTACCTTATCAAGCGAGACCTTGCTTTTCATATGCGTACCAATTATTTCCGAAACGTCGCTAATAGCTATAAACGCCGAAGCGTCGATGCTTTTTATTATATCTCTAAGCTCGTGTATTTCGAAACGAGTAAGCACACAATAAAGCACAACCTTTTTTCCGCTTACAAGCCCTTCCCCTTCCATGATCGTTACCGTTCTTCCGAGCCGTTCGTAGATTTCCTTTGAAATCTGTTTGGAATCGTTCGTAATGATCATAGCGGCTTTTGTTTGCTCCATACCGTTTTCAACAATATCAAGCACCTTTGATGTAATAAAATATGTTAGCAGACTGTACATTGAACGGTCAAATCCGAATAGAAATCCTGCTACTATAAATATGAAAATATTGAAAACAAGCACGATCTTGCCAACCGGGAATTTATATCTTTTGTTGAGCAGGATCGCCACGGTTTCGGTTCCGTCAAGACATCCTCCGAAGCGTATCACAAGACCTACTCCGATCCCCAGCAGCACTCCGCCAAAGGAAACTGCAAGCAGATATTCGTTCGTTGCGTTCTTTAATTTTGAAAACAACTCCAAAAAGACAGAAAACATTGCCATTCCAAACGCTGATTTGACAATGAACATTTTGCCCATTTTTCTTGATCCAACGATCAGAAAGGGAATATTGAATACCACCGTTAATATACTCAAAGGCAGTCGTGTCAGGTTATTGATCATTATTCCTATTCCGACTACACCGCCGTCAAGAATTGTGCAGGGGACTAAAAATTCTTCGATCGCAAAAGCCGCAATTACCGCACCGATCAGAATACCCGCAAAATCCACAATCAGTCTGATTTTCTTGCTGTTGAGTAATTTGAAAATAATATTTCTCAATAAAATCAACCCCTTTGAAGCTTTTGATTATTAATAAGAAAATTATATCACACATAAATCAGGTACACAAGAAAAAGTTATCAAACTCAAAATTGGATTGGTCACATGGTTCGCAAAATTGTTTTATCTATATTTCAGCCACTCGTTGACACTCTCCGCTTTCTCATTGAAGCTCGATTTAATCGGCGGCACCTTGCCTGTTTTCAGATATTCTTCACATGCCGTGTGAAACTCCCCAAGACAAAGATTCGATATGTTTTTTGCTCGTTCTCGTGCGTCCATGTGCTTTGCAAATTCCCGAATGTTCTTCGGTTTAAAAACATCGGTGTGTCGTTTTGTCATGTCTGCTCCGGGAGCTTGACGCAAGGCTTGAAGCCACTGTTTCTCGGCGTTTTCCGAGTATTCGTCCATATCGTCATAAGGGTTTTTGCTTCGTCCTTGTTCCACCAATCTCACCGTCCTGTTTTATTATATGTAATTATTTGTGAATGTAAAGTCTTGTCGGTTCTTCCTCTCCGTCGCCCTGTGCCATGCAGTAAAACTCCCAGCCGTATCGCTCGTAAAATCCTGTGTGGTCTGTCACAAGATAAACGGGCGAAATGCCCTTTGAACGCATATCCGCTACTGCCAGATCCAAAAGCTTTCCTGCGATACCCTGACAGCGGTATTCTTCCTCGGTGTAAACAGCGCAGACGTTGGGGCTGAGGTCTTTTCGGTCGTGGAAGTCGTTCTCAATAACCCCCATTCCTCCTACAATACGATCACCGTCCAAGCAGAGATACCAACCGTACTCTGTATTACCACCAAGATATTCGTCCATGCACTCGAGATACGCTTGAGTCGGCACTCCCCATTTGCTGTTGAACCATTCGGCGGCACTTTCTCTTAATTCGGGTTTTTGTCTTAATGTGATATACAAGTATTCTTTCATTTTAATTATCTCCTTAGATTTTTATGTTGTTGATGGTTTTGCTGTTTCCTGCGAAAAACTGAATGATCAAAACATACTGCTCGCAAAACTTCAAATTGTCGGTT
>CACYDY010000216.1 GCA_902773245.1 uncultured Ruminococcus sp. | reverse complement strand
TTGCAGTAAATTAACCACTGCGCAGTTTTGGTATCTATTATGTCAATTGGCGTATATATCTCCGTATTTATACTCGTAAGCGTTAAGCTTTAGGCAAGTAAGATGAGTGCCAAGCCCGTAAGGCATGATTTAATCAGTGGTTCCTTAGCACTTTTCTTACTCAGATCGGCAATTCGCTTCGCTGTTGCCTGTTTTTATTTTTACTGAAAAATACTATTTTTTTAATTGCTTTGATTTTTAGCTATTCGATTTCGCTGAGGAGAATTTGTCGATCTTTTCTGATTTATTCCGTCAGCGACCAAAGACGCTGTCTTTGGAATCTGCAAACTTTTGAAAAAGTTTGATCAAAACTTTAATATGCCAAATCTTTTAATTCTTGGGTATAATACTATTTTTACCGTTATTTTTTTCTTTTTTTCTGACAACGTCTATGTATTTTTTACATCTTTCGTCGGCAACCTTCTTGGAGTAAACAGTCGCTCCGGGCTTTTTCAGATCGGGACGCCATTTGTAAAAGACGTCGCACTGAGCAAATTCCATCTCGGCAATGATCCTCTTGATGGAAAGCGGATGATCCATATAAAGCTCAAGCAAGCCCGTAGGATTGTCCATACTCATTTGCAGCTGTTCTCTGAGAGTTTCTATATTAAGATCGGTGGTGATCTTATCTTCAAATTCATTGCCTCCGTAAAGAAGCTTCTTGTTCACATTGTAGGCGTCTTCAAGATTATCACAGCAGATCAATGCGGCTCTGTCGGCAGTTACCTCGGCGGCTCTCGACCACATTTTGAGCGTCATATCCATTCCGTACGTGATCAGACCCTGAAGCTGCGCAAGCAGCGTTCCGGCAACTCCTGCCGCAGCGTACAGTCCTCCGATAAGCAGATAGGTAGACAGAGTATTATACACGCCGTGATAATTATGAATATGACCGCATTCGTGGCCTATAACGCACTTCAGCTCGCCGAGCGTCATTCTTTTGACCATTTTGCTGTAGATGATAATGATAGGCTCCAGATCGTCGCAGGCGAATGTCATTGCATTCATTTCCTCAGAATGCCTTACGTAAATATTCGGCACGGCAATACCCAGTCTTTTTGCGCAGTCGCAGCCCAAAGCATATATCTCCGGAAACTGATCGGGACCTACGGCAACGTCCGTCAGATTTGCCTTTTGGATCTCCTGAGCCACATACGTTGAAGTTATCTTTCTTATCGTGTCGTAAGCTCCGGGAATGGAATCAAGCTTTTTTCTCAGCTCAAGGTCGGACTTGTAGGCATAATCGGTCACACCGTTGCCCAACATATGCGAGGCGTGGGCAGCCTTTGTCTTTTTGAGATATGTTCCGAACCGAGGGTCAAGCTCCGAAAGCGGCGAGTCGGCAAGGAGCTGATTTGTGTTAGTCATTTTCATTCCTCCTCAATTTTGTTGAGAGATTCGTTGAGCTTTGTCTTGATAGGCAAGATCGAATCAATGATACCGTTTATCTCTTCAATGTAGCCGCCAAGCTCTTTTTCAATGCTTGCACGGTTTTCGCTGTTCATTTGGATATCGATCTTTATCTGCGACATTGTTTCCTCCAATGTGTGCAGAGTGTTTTCCCATTCGTGGTCGATATCGTCGGCTACGGTGCTGTACGCCTTCTCGCAGCTGTTTTTGAGCCAGTTCTCAATTACATACTGCGAGCGAAGCTCCCTGACCGTCTTTGAAACGGAATCGCCGAGCATACTTCTGACCATATCGGGGCTTGTTTTTGCAGCGGCAGTATCTTTTTTGCCAAACACCTTGCGAACGACCGCTCTGCCGCCGAACGAAGCGACTATACCGCCCAGAACAGCCACCGGAAGTCCGGCAAGTCCTATTGAACCCGCAGCCAGGATAGTTGCAATGCTCAGTCCTGCTCCTGCAACTCCTCCTACGGCAGCTCCTTTTAATCCATGCTCTCTGTATCCTGCAATTATTCCTCCGATACCGGGAATTATGGTTTCGGTAGTTGCCGCAAGCGCTACATTGGCAACGCCCTCGGCAACTGCGCCTCCGATAAGAGCCGTTGTGCTGCCCGCAGCGGACGCCGTATCAATTCCTCCTCCGATCGAAAGACGAATATCGCTGATACTTGACGAGATCTCTATGCTTACCTGCTCAAACTCCTTGATATCCTTGCCGAGCTGCTGTTCAATATTTACATGAAGTCTTTCGAGCTGATTGGAGAGCTGTTCTTCGATCTCGTGATTGATCTGAGAGCTGAGTCTTGCGGTAAGCTCATTCAGGCTTTCCTGGGTGGAAAGATCGGCGTCGGTTATATCGCAGCCGCCTACAAACATCTGAAGCGCCTGCTCCATATCGTCGTAAAACGAGGATACGTTGACAACAAGATCCGCATACAGAGTTTTTCCCTTATTTTTAAGAGCCCTGATCTCCTGCTTTTTCCTCTCTCTTGTTTCCTCTATATTACGAAGCTGTTCATTCTGAGTTTTTGCAAATTCGTCTGCGTCCATCTTCATTGCGCTGAGTCTGGCATTCATATTCTGCAAAGCTTCTTTGCTTACGCTCATAAGCTGATTTACGGGGTGCAGAAGCTCCAGCATTCCTCTTTCCTCGGTAAGCAGGTTTGCAAGCGCCTTTTCAAACTGCATATATCCGCTTTTTTCAATAAGCTCCTGGTCGTTCTCAAGCTTTCCGTCCAGGCAGTCCAATGCGGAAACAGGAATAAGCTTGATGTTGCCCATCTTGCTTTTTGCGTTTTTATATTCCTCCGAATCCTCTCCGTGGATCGCAGCCATCTTATCGAGAACGCTTTTTCTTATTCTGTCGAGCACGCCGCTTATTGCGCGTTCCCTTTGACTTGCGCGAACGGTGTCTATCTTATTGAAAAGGAAAATAATTCGTCCAAGATCGCTTGACATGACCTTGTTGCGTACAAAGTCCGCTTCCGTCTGGGAGAAGGGAGATCCGGGAACAACGACCATGATAATAGCATCAAGCGTCGGGATCACTCTTTCCGAGATCTCGTTCATTCTTTCATCATCGTTAAGGCCGGGAGTATCGACTATCTGAACGCCGTTTTGGCAAAATGTGCAGGGGTAATATACGGCTGCCTCTTCTACGCTGCTTGCCATCTCGGCGGATTCGTCCGTGATTTTCGTTATGTAATTTGTCATTTCATCGACCGGAACGACCTTCTTGCTTCCGTCCTTGAACAGGATCTCCGCTCTTTTTTCGGTGTCCCACCTAATATAATTGAGGGTAGCCGAGCAGGGCATAATATCCGCCGGTACTATCTCCTGCCCGAGAAGAGCATTGATAACGGTGCTTTTTCCCCGCTTAAATTCTCCCATTATTCCGACGGAAAAAACATGATTCTTCATTTTTACACCGAGCTTGTCAAGATCTTCGCCCTGTGTTTCCATGGAAATATGAGAGCATATTTTTTCAAGCCCGGTAATTCCCGTCATGACGGTAGTTACCATGTTTTGATAATTTACATACTGGTTTTCCATAATCTGATCACCCTTTCGTAATAATTTTATCCCGAAGCTTTCCGAGGTTGATATTCACTGTTCACAACTTAAAGCTTATCTCCTATCGACCCAAAGAGTTGGTTCTATTTTGCATTATTGTCGTCACCCATACTCCCAAACTCCTGAATCTGCACTAAACGTCACCATAGCCCCGAACCCCTGTAAATCTTTGCATTAAGCTATATTTAAAAGTCTGCAAACGCAGAGTTAATGAGGGTAAGACGGCACTTCGAAAATGGAAGTTCGAATTTATTAATCAAAAAACACACTGACAGATCATATAGATCTGCTCACTACTAAACTTACAATTTCAGGGATAGCATCTCCTCCCACGCTTGCGGCAAATGTATATACCAAACCGTTTCTCAGTGTGACCACCATACTCGGAAAAACTCCCATATACTTGGAATTTTTTACGGAATATATATCCTTAAACGGAATAATAAGGCTTTCTCCGTTGTTGAATGTGTTGACAATAAGATAATTTCCCACCGAATTGGAGTAAAACAAATGGTCGTCATATACATAAAGCGAACCGCTTGATTTCGGAGGGCCGACCTTCACTTCTCCCATGTAGATCGACACGAGAGCTTTCTTAAGCAGCCGCCCTGTTTGCCGAGTACCCCTTACCGACGCAGGCGGCAAATCAGCCCCACCCCCGATGTCGGGGCGTATATTTTGACCGCCGCTCTGCGTTGCCCCGGCGGCTGTCGGAGCTTGCTTTTGCTGAACGCTGACCGATATGCGGTCGGGCTGATCACGTTTCGGCTGAACCTGTACGTCGGCGGCGGACGCAGCCGTACTTTCCGCGCCTGTTACCAACATTCCGCAGTTTTCGCAGTATATAGTATCGGCGTCGCAAAGAACGCCGCAGCCGGGGCATTTTATCTTTGCCGGCTCGGACTGTATTTTGCTGCCGCAGCTGCTGCAGAACTTAGCGCCGTCAGTCAGCGGACTGCCGCATTTATTACAAAACAAAGCATATCACCCTTTCCCGATCAAAATACCAAGCAAAAAGCTCAATAAATGCGTGATTGTATAAACCCGACTATTTTTTGGGCTGTGCCTGCATTTACTACACCCATGTTAAAGGTATGCTGCTGACCGTTTTTCATTGTGATTGTTACACCTCCGACCTGACCCATCATATTCGCCGCAGAAACCGATCCGATATCACCGTAGCGAATGATCATCTTATCTCCTCCGTTAAAAAGTGTTGACGGACGAAGCAAAGCCTTGCCGGTGTATTCGATGTGATCGTCATACACACAAAGATTTCCCATTGATTTGGAAATGCCCACTACCGATCCCGAATTCAAATAATTAACATAGATCTTCTCGATCAGCTGTCCCGTTCCCGTAAACCCGGCAGAGCCGCTGCTTTGCGTCACTCTGACCGACACACGGTCGGTCGCACTTGGGTTTGGCTGCGGCTGTACGGGGGGCATGGTATACGCAGTGTTTTGCTGCGATTGTACGAAAGCTGCCGGCGCATCGGGCTTTTGCAGCGGCACAGCAGCCGGGTTCGTCTGCGGCTGTACAAAAACTACGTGTGAATCGGGCTTCTGCAGCGGTACATTAGCCGAGGGAGCAGCCGGGTTTTGTAATGGTATCGAAGGTGCAGGCGAAGATGTGTTGTCCTCATTTGTTATCTTCGTTCCGCAGTTTTCGCAATAGATCATATCGGCGTCACAAGGAACGCCGCAGCCGGGGCATTTTATCTTTGCCGGCTCGGGTTGTATTTTGTTGCCGCAGCTGCTGCAAAATTTAGCGCTGTCCGACAACAGACTTCCACATTTGTCGCAAAACATTATTGTTCATCCTTCTTTCTTAGCGGGCGAACACCCGCCGGTAATGCCGCCTTACTTTCTTTAATGGTAAACACACTTCCGCTCGGCAGCTGTCTGTTAAAATCATACCCCAACGCCTGCGTTGGCTCTTCATATTTCCAAAATTGTGGGCAGTGATCATAATTATCACAATTATCAAAAAAACGATCACAAGATCTCACCCGACATTTCGGCGATACTGTTTTTATGAGCTTCGTATTGTTGATTTAAAATATAAATATCCATATCCAAGTTCTTTTTCGCTTGGTCGATCTCCGGAAGAATATCCGATCGGCCAATGATGTGATTGACGGTTTTTATATATACCATACGCCATGAACCCAAATAATTCTGAAAATCGGAATACAAATTTTGCAGTGACACATTAATAATCGGTATCACCATAGGCATAATGTTGGGATCCTTTGTCGCCGCATACACATCACACGGCAGATTGTCCCATGAAAATTTCGGAAACAAGCGTTCCTCCTTCCAACGTGCCAGCGTCGAGTCCAAAAACTCAGCAAAATCCGTACTCGGAAGCTCCTCTTTTATCTCGGGACACAGCATGCGAAATTTAAGATCGACATCGTCCATAAGCTTTCTTGTTGTATTCTCCAAATTTTCGATCTCGTTTACGGCGATCCCCAAAGCTTCGTCGCCTGCGTTCTTTACAGCCCGATATAGTCTTTCGGGAGTATTGTCGTTTCCTTTTATTACACAAATATTTTTTATGAATATTTTTCTGAAACGTTCGCCGATGCTTTTAAATCCCGGCTCAACTCCTTCTTTTTTCAAATGATCGTCCATGTCTGCAAACATTTTGAACAGCCGCTGTTTTCCGCTTTGGACAAACTGCTCGTACTCATTGCGGTACTGCAGCAAAGCATTGCTTTTAGCTTCAATCTCTTTTTCTCTGTTTTCCTTCCAAGCGTCGATATTCGACGACAAATATTTAAAAGCCTCTACCGTATTCAGCTTGGCGTCGGTGCTTTGCGCCGCCGTCAAAAAAGAAAACAGCTTGCTTTTCAGGTCGGGGAATCGGCTTATATCAAGCAGATCGCTGTCGTCCCTTAAGAACCCTTCCATCGCCTGAAGCGACGAAACTCCGAGAACATCGGGATCTTCCAGTATTCTTTTTGCTTTTTCG
>CACYDY010000215.1 GCA_902773245.1 uncultured Ruminococcus sp. | reverse complement strand
TTAACTTTTGGTAAATCTCATCGCTCGTTAGTTTAATTATTAGTCATTGCTTTCGGCAAGCTTTATTCCGAGTTCGCCAAGCTGTTTGTCGTCAACGGGCGACGGAGCATTGGTCATCAGCTCGCTTGCGTTCTGAACCTTCGGGAATGCGACTACATCACGCAGAGTGGACGCTTTGATCATTTGCATTACCAATCTGTCAAGTCCTATTCCCATTCCACCGTGAGGCGGAGCGCCGTATTTGAATGCGTCCGTAAGGAATCCGAACTTTTTGTAAGCCTCTTCGTCGCTGAGTCCGAGCATGCTGAACATTCTCTTTTGCAGATCCGGGTTGGTAATTCTGATAGAACCCGAGGAAAGCTCGATTCCGTTCAGTACCATATCATATGCTTTGGCATAGACCTTGCTTTTGTCACCCTCAAGGTGCTGCATTGCTTCGTCAGTCGGAGAAGTGAACGGGTGGTGCATTGCGATCCATTCGCCCGATTCTTTGTCAAACTCGAAGAACGGGAACTCTACGACCCAAAGGAAATTGAAGCCGTCGCCGATAATATCAAGCTTCTTTGCAGCCTCCAGTCGGAGTGCGCCGAGAATCGACATAACGGAAGTGTCGTTGGCATCGGCAATTATGAAAACAACGTCGCCCTTTTCTGCTCCGGCTCTTTCAACAATCGCCTGCATTTGTTCCTCCGTCATGAATTTCGAGAATGAAGACGCAATACCGTCATCTGTCATTCTTATCCACGCCATGCCCTTTGCTCCGATACCCTTTGCCGTTTCGGTCAGCTTGTCGATAACTTTTCTTGTGTAGGTTTTAACGGCGCCCTTTGCCGTTATTCCGCGAACGCTTCCGCCGCCCTCTATTGCAGATTTGAAAACTGCAAATTCACTGTCTTTGACAACGTCGGTAAGATTGAAAAGCTCCATTCCAAAGCGTGTGTCGGGCTTGTCGGAGCCGAAACGAGCCATGACCTCGTTGTAGGTATAGCGAGGGAACGGTGTGGGTATGTCAATGTCAAGGGCGTTTTTGAATACATATTTTATGTAACCCTCGCCAAGCTGCAGAATGTCTTCCATGTCAACAAAAGACATTTCAATATCTATCTGAGTAAATTCGGGCTGTCTGTCCGCTCTCAGGTCTTCATCACGGAAACAGCGCGCAATCTGCATATATTTGTCAAAGCCGGCAACCATGCAAAGCTGCTTGTAAATTTGCGGTGACTGGGGGAGAGCATAGAAGCTTCCGTTGTGTATTCTTGACGGAACGAGAAAATCTCTTGCGCCCTCGGGAGTAGATTTGATAAGCATTGGTGTTTCAATTTCAATAAAGCCCTTTTCGTCAAAATAATCTCTTGTTGCTTTTGCAATTTTGTGACGAAGCATTATATTCCTTTGCAGATCGGGACGTCTGAGGTCGAGATAGCGATATTTCAGTCTTGTTGCTTCGCCTGTGTTGCAGTCCTCGGTTATCTCGAACGGCGGTGTTTCGCTTTCGCCGAGAATGCGAAGCTCGCTGACTTTTACTTCAATGTCACCGGTTGGGATCTTGTTTGTTTTGGCGCTTCTCTCCATAACAGTTCCGACAACACCGAGAACATACTCACTGCGGCACTGAGCTGCCTTTTCAAAAACAGACTTGTCCGTTGAGTCGTCAAAGGAAAGCTGGGTTATGCCTGTTCTGTCACGAAGGTCAATAAAAATCAGCTGTCCAAGATCTCTTTGCTTTGCAGCCCAGCCGAAAAGCGTTACCTCTTTTCCGACATCTTCAATACGCAGCTCACCGCAGTAGTGAGTACGTTTCATACCTGTCATAAATTCTGCCATAATTAATACTTCCTTTTTTCAATATTGTTATAATTCTTTCCTGTCGTTTTTTCAAAAAGTCATTTACAATATAATATCATTTATTTACTGTTTTTGTCAATCATGAGATAAGCAAAAATGACTGACTTTTAACGGATTTGTTAATAAAACAGATTGTACAGTGAATAAATACTCACTGTACAGCCTTTTTGATAAATATTAAAAATGTTTTGTCATATCGAGATCGACACGGATTTCTGATAGTTTTCTAAATAGTTTTCAATAAACTCCTTGAAAAAACCGTCATCAAGCGGAACTTCAAATTTTTCTCCCGTAGCCATGTTTTTAACGGACGCTCTGTTTGCCGAAATATCATCGTCGCCGATAACCATGCTGAACTTAGCGTTTATCTTGTCGGCATATTTCATTTGTGCCCTGAGTCCTCTTCCGACAATGTCACCCTCGGCAGCAAGAGAAGCGTTCCGCAGTTCTTTGATAAACTTAAATGCTTTTTTCTCGGCTTCCTCACCAAGAGAAGCAATGTAAAGATCACACGTCTGAGGCTTTGGAATTTCGATGCCCTGCGCATCGAGAACCATAAGCAATCTCTCGATTCCCATTGCGAATCCGAGCGACGGTGTCGGCTGTCCGCCAAGCTCTTCAATAAGACCGTCATAGCGTCCGCCGCCGCACACAGTGCTTTGCGCGCCGATACAGTCGGTTACAAACTCGAATACGGTTTTTGTGTAGTAGTCAAGTCCACGGACAATTGTCGGGTTGACTTTGTATTCAACGTCTGCGACATCAAGAAAAGTTTTTACTTTTTCAAAGTGCTCGCGGCAGTCGCCGCATATGTAGCCGAGAACGGTGGGCGCGTCCTTTGCGATGTTTTTGCAGCTCTCGTTTTTGCAGTCCAAAATTCTCATCGGATTGCGGTCAAGTCTTGAAAGACAGGTCGGACAAAGCTCTGATTTGTGACTTTCAAAGTAGTTTTTCAGTGCGGCTGTGTAGTCCTTGCGGCAGTTTTTGCAGCCGATAGAATTGATCTCAAGATCAATGTTTTTAACTCCCAGACGTTCGAAAATACTTGAAGCCGCACATATCATCTCGGCGTCTGCCTTTGCGTCTGCGGCGCCGTAGGTTTCCATTCCGAACTGGTGGAATTCTCTTTGTCTTCCTGCCTGCGCCTTTTCGTAACGATAGCAGGTCAGCAGATAATAAGCTTTAACGGGAAGACCGTTGTTGTAGAGTGCGTGTTCAAGATAAGCTCTTGCCGCGCCTGCCGTTCCTTCGGGGCGAAGAGTAATGCTTTCGCCGCCTTTGGTGTCGAATGTGTACATCTCCTTTTGAACAACGTCGGTAGTTTCACCGACGCTTCTGTTAAAAAGCATGGTGTGTTCAAAAACAGGTGTGCGGATCTCTTTGAAGCCATAGCTTTCGGCTTCTTTTTTCATAACATCTTCTACAAACTGCCATTTGTAGCTGTCAGCAGGCAGAATATCTTCTGCTCCTTTGACCTTTTTTGTCAAAACTCCCATATTATTCTTTCCTCCAAGGATTTTTTGCTTTTCTTTAAAACAAAGATATCATAATCAATGACGGCGCATAACGTCACGCCAGTCGAGATCGCCTCTTTCAAGACCGTGAATGAGAACCTCCGCCGTTGCGATGTTGGTTGCAACGGGAATATTGTGCATATCACAAATTCTCAAAAGATTCATGTCGTTTGGCTCATGCGGCTTTGGGTTGAGCGGATCTCTTAAAAACAGAAGCATATCTATCTCGTCGCAGCCGATCTTTGCGCTTATCTGCTGACCGCCGCCCTGGGAACCGCTCAAAAATTTAACGATCTTAAGTCCCGTTGTTTCTGATACGATTTTTCCCGTTGTGCCGGTTGCGTAAAGGTTGTGTCTGCTTAAAATTCCACAGTAAGCAATGCAAAACTGTACCATCAGCTCTTTCTTTGCATCGTGCGCGATTAATGCAATATTCATAACTGTTTCCTCCCGATGTATAAAAATTTTGATGTTAGTTGTTTTTGTTATTTGATAAGAAGAGGTTCGATTCTTCCCTGAAGTCTTGATGATATTCTTGAAAGCGTTTTCATGGCAAAGCAGTCCATTTCGCCGCTTTTTCCCGATTGGATCGAAGCCGCAAGCTTGTAGTCCTCGGGGATTATGCCGATAAGCTGGAGCGCAGTAATATCAATTATCTCATCAAGATCTTCGTAAAGACCCATTTTTCGAAATGTATTTTTGTTGAAACGATTAATAATAAGACGTATATCGTCAATGCCGCAGGAGCGAAGCTTTCCAGCAACATTTTGTCCGCCTCTTATGCTGGTCGGTTCGGTGTTGACGACAACGAGCGCCCTGTTTGCAGGGTAAGCGGCAGCTTCAAAGCCGCTTCCGACTCCGGCAGGCGAATCAATTATTACATAATCAAAAATGTCTGCAACACCCTCAACGAGCTGCCCCAGAACCTGAGGCGCTATTTCGTCATAAGCGTTCAAGGGCGCAGGCATCAGAAAAAGTCCCTTTTTCCCGGGGCACGGATAGACTGTGTTTTCAACGGTACAGCTTCCGCTGACGGCGTCGGCAATATCAAAAACAAGATTTTGAGTTATTCCGAGCATGATGTCAAGTCCACGCATTCCGCTGTCGCAGTCGATAAGCAAAACCTTGCTGCCCTCGTTTGCAAGAACGGTTCCCAGTCCAACGGTGACAGTGGATTTTCCCGTTCCGCCTTTTCCCGAGGCAATAACAATTATATCTTTCATTGCGGCCCTTCTTTATCATAGTTGAGGGGAAATCTGAGAATATCAAACTATCCAAATTCCCACTTTCTATTGTACCATATTTTCATCAATACGTCAAAGAAAATAAAAAAATTTATATACAAACTTCTAACCCAATTAATGGGCAATTTGAATAATAAACACTTGATTTTCACGAATTCTATTGTATTTTAAAAGTATTGGTTAAAAAAATTAGGTGATCGAAAATTTTTATATGCAATTTTGTGGCGTATTGTTAAAAAAATTATAATTTTTGCTGATTTAGTAATAATGGATATTGATTGGCGAAATCGAG
>CACYDY010000214.1 GCA_902773245.1 uncultured Ruminococcus sp. | reverse complement strand
TACGTTAGTATTCCTGCGAAAATTTGCCTTGTTCAGAACAAATTATCCTAAGCATAAATTGAAAATTTATTTCTTCACAGTTCCTAATTATAAGATCACTGTCCACAATTTAAGGAAAGCGAAGCTCAGTAAAGTTTTAATCAAACTTTTACAAAAGTGCTAAATCTTAACGCTTTCGAGTATATTTATAAAATAAAAAAATTTGTCAGAACGCAAGTTCTGAACGATAAAAGAGGAGCGAGAACCCATGGCACAGGATTTTAAAGAAACTATGAATTTACCAAAAACTGCCTTTCCGATGAGAGCGGGACTTCCGAAAAGCGAGCCTGCAACTCTCAAATCATGGGAGGACGACAATGTTTATCAGAACCTTATGAAGAAAAACGAGGGCAAGCCTTTGTTTGTTCTTCACGACGGCCCTTCGTACGCCAACGGCGACATTCATTTGGGAACGGCGCTCAACAAGGTTTTGAAAGACTTTATTATTCGATATAAAAATATGTCGGGCTTCAAAGCGCCGTATGTTCCCGGCTGGGACACACACGGACTTCCCACCGAGCTTAAAGCAAGAGCAAAAGCAGGCGTCGGCAATTCCACTACGATTTCGGACGTTGAGCTGAGAAAGCTGTGCCGTGATTTCGTCGACGGATATATCAACGATCAGAGAACGCAGTTTAAACGTCTTGGCGGTATCGGAGAGTGGGAGAATCCTTACATCACTCTCAAGCCCGAATTTGAAGCCAAACAGATCGAGGTTTTTGCAGAAATGGCTTGCAAGGGCTACATCTATAAGGGTCTTAAGCCCGTTTACTGGTGTTCGGACTGTAAGACTGCGCTGGCTGAGGCTGAGATCGAGTATTTTGAAGATCCGTGTCATTCTATCTATGTAAAATTCAAGGTTACAGATGACAAGGGCATTCTTTCGGCTAAGGGCATTCCCGCAGAAAAAACTTCTTTTGTAATTTGGACAACAACTACCTGGACTCTTCCGGCTAATGTTGCTATTTGCGTAGGCCCGAGATTTGACTATGCCGTTATCAAGTCCGGCGACGAGTATTATATCATGGCAGAAGATCTTTACAGAGATGCCATGGCGGCTGCCGACAAAAATGATTATGAAGTTGCTGCACGCTTTAAGGGCAGCGAGTTTGAATATATGAAAACTCAGCACCCGTTTTTGGACAGACAGTCCGTGGTTATCGTGGGCGATCATGTAACCTTGGAAAGCGGTACGGGCTGCGTACATACTGCTCCGGGTCACGGCGTCGAGGACTATGAGGTTTGCAGAAATTATCCCGAGATCCCGATCATTGTTCCCGTTGACGCCGACGGCAAGCTCACCGAAGAAGCCGGAAGATTTGCGGGTCTTTCCACCGAAGAAGCAAACAAGCCCATTGCAGTATATCTTGAGGAAACCGGAGCTTTGTTTGCGCTGAAGAAGATTATCCACCAGTATCCGCACTGCTGGAGATGCAAGAAGCCCGTACTTTTCAGAGCAACCGATCAGTGGTTCTGCTCGGTTGACGATTTCAAAGAGGAAACTCTTGAAGCTATCAAGGGCGTTAAGTGGATTCCGTCATGGGGAGAGGACAGAATTTCCTCGATGGTTCGCGATCGTAAGGACTGGTGTATCTCACGTCAGAGAAAATGGGGTGTTCCGATCCCGATCTTCTTCTGTAAGAAGTGTAACGAACCTCACATCGAGAAAGACGCAATGCTTGCAGTTGCAGATTTGTTCAGAGAAAAGGGTTCCAATGCGTGGTATGAAATGACGGCAAACGAGATCCTTCCCGAGGGCACAGTCTGCAAAAAGTGCGGCGGCACAGAGTTTGACAAAGAAAAAGATATCATGGACGTTTGGTTTGACTCGGGTTCTACTCATGCGGCTGTTATGAGAGAAAGAGATAACCTTGCTTTCCCTGCCGATCTGTATCTTGAGGGCGCAGATCAGTACAGAGGCTGGTTCCAGTCATCGCTTCTCACGGCAGTGGCAACCTGCGGTCAGGCGCCGTACAAGGCTGTTTTGACTCACGGCTGGGTCGTTGACGGTCAGGGCAGAAAAATGTCAAAGTCGCTCGGAAACGGTATTCTTCCGAGTGAGGTGGTTGAGCAGTACGGAGCGGATATTCTCCGCCTTTGGGTAGCTTCTTCCGATTATCATGCGGATATCCGTATCTCAAAGGATATTCTGAAGCAGCTTTCGGAGAGCTACAGAAAGATCAGAAACACCGCAAGATATATCCTCAGCAATCTCTATGATTTCGACCCGAACAAGGATATGCTCCCGATCGACGAACTTTATCCGATCGACAAGTGGGCGCTCAACAAGCTTAACGAGCTTAACAAAAAGGTTCGTGAGGGTTATGACGCTTATGAATTTCATCAGGTTTATCATGCTATCCACAACTTCTGCGTTGTTGATATGTCGAACTTCTATCTTGACGTTCTCAAGGACAGACTCTACACCGAAAAGTCGGACAGCAAGCTCAGACGTGCCGCACAGACTGCGATCTATATCATTCTTGATTCCATGACAAGAATGATAACGCCTATTCTTGCTTATACATCGGACGAGATCTGGAAGTTTATGCCTCATGCAGACGGCGTTGACGCAAGCCATGTTGTTTACAACGAGATGCCCGGACTTGTTGATGTGAATGTTGACGATGAGTTTATTTCACGCTGGGATAAGATCCACGAGCTGCGTGATCTTGTCAAGAAGTCTATCGAGGTTGCCGTTAACGACAAGCTTGTAAAGACTTCGCTTGAAACATCGATCAAGCTTTCCTGCAATGGAGCTGAGTATGAGTTCGTAAAGTCCGTAGAGAGCGAGCTTAAAGACGCATTCATTGTTTCTAACGTTGAGGTTGTAAACGATGAACAGGTTTCGGATATCAAGGTTGAAGTTAACAAAGCCGAGGGCGAAAAGTGCGAACGCTGCTGGACATACAGCGTTTCCGTCGGTCAAGACAGCGAACACCCCTGCGTTTGCGCAAGATGTGCGGCTGTGTTGAGAGGCTGATTTACAGTTTGTAATTAACTATCCACAACTTAAGAGTAGAGTGAATGTATGCAGGGTTCGGAGCGTCAGCCCCGATAGGTGGCGGGCGAAGCCCGCCACCCTTTAGCCCCCTTTTCCTCGAGGGAAAGGGGGTTGGGGGTATGAGTGACGTCAATAAAGGTTAAATAGAACCAAAGCCTTGGGTCGACAGGAACAAATCCTTAAGTTGTGGACAGAGGTTTGTAATTTATATTTTGAATTTTTTGAAACGAGGCGGTGGCAAGGCTTATTGTCTTGTCACGCTTCGATTTTTATTATCAAGGAAGGGAAGGAGATTATTGGCGATACTTGCGATAATTATCGGAATTGTTTTGGTTGCCGTTGATCAGGTGACAAAGCTTTATGCGATAAATGTGATAAAACCAAAGGGATACATTACCGTTATTGATAATTTTTACTATTTTACTTATGTCGAAAACCGCGGAGCCGCTTTTGGAATGATGCAGAATAAACAGTTGTTCTTTATTGTCGTGACGCTGCTTATTTTTGTGATCTTCGGTTATATTCTGTTAAAGTACAAAATCGAAGGAAAGCTGTTTTTTGCGGCGGTGGTTTTGATATTCGGCGGCGGAGTGGGTAATCTTATCGACAGGATTTTTCGGGGCTATGTTGTGGATTTTTTGCAGTTTTCTTTTTTCTCGCCGGTGTGCAATCTTGCGGATTATTTTATAACTGTGGGCGCGGTTTTGCTGATAATATCGGTGCTTTTCTGCAGCAAAAACATCGCCAGGCGTGAGGAGAAAAGGATTGAAACGGAGAAGGTATGATCTATAATTTTACGGTTGACGATGAAAACATTGGCGAAAGAATTGACAAGTTCCTGAGCAGCAGGATCGAAGATCTGTCACGAAGCGCCGCTGCTTCGCTTTGTGAAAACGGTTTGGTTCAGGTCGGCGGAAAGACTGTCCAAAAAAATTATAAAACAAGAAACCGCGATGAAATAACAGCCGAAGTTCCAAAGCCACAGCAGCTTGAAACAGAACCCGAAAACATACCGCTTGACATAGTTTTTGAGGACAGCGATCTTCTTGTTGTTAACAAGCCGAAAGGAATGGTCGTTCACCCCGCTCCGGGTAATTACTCGGGAACGCTTGTCAACGCTTTGCTCTATCACTGCAAAGACAGCTTGTCGGGGATAAACGGAATTCTCCGTCCGGGTATCGTTCATCGAATTGATAAGGATACAAGCGGACTTTTGATAGCTGCAAAAAGCGACAAGGCTCACATCGGGCTTGCGCAGCAGATCAAGGAGCATTCGTTTACAAGAGAGTACGAAGCTGTGGTTTACGGTAAATTTAAATGTGACGAAGGAACGATAGACGCGCCCATCGGCAGACATAAAACAGACAGAAAAAAAATGTGCGTTACCCCTACAAACAGCAAAAATGCAGTCACTCATTATCGTCAGATAGACAGCAACAACGGCTTTTCACATATGGCTTTGAAGCTCGAAACAGGAAGAACACATCAGATAAGAGTTCACATGGCTTATCTCGGGCACCCTCTCGCAGGCGACCCGGTTTATGGACCGTCAAAGGTTATTTCGGAGCTTGGCGGACAGTGTCTGCACGCAAAAAAAATAGGATTTGTTCACCCGATAACGAATGAATATCTCTTTTTTGACTCAGAATTGCCCGATTATTTCAAGAGATTTTTGCAAAAGCACGAAATTCGGTGACGACGTCTTAATTTTATAAAAAAATTCGGCAAAGTGGTTGAAATTAGGTTTTGAATATGGTATAATACTAAAGCATTTGAACCGTTGTCGCTTTATGACAATGCGTTTCACTGCCCGACGTCAGTCGAACAATGAAGCAGACAATCCTCTGCTTTCAAAGTGAACTTCGATTTGAAAGTATGAATGTTTGTAAACTTTTAGGAGGATTTTATAATGGATGCATTGAAGTTAATTGCTGCGGATTCCGTAAAGAGCGAAGTGCCTGAGTTTAAGGTTGGTGACACAGTAAGAGTTAGTGTTAACATCCGTGAGGGCGAGAGAGAAAGAATTCAGATGTTCGAAGGAACTGTAATCGCAAGAAAGAGCAGCGGCGTTGCCGAAACATTCACAGTAAGAAGAGTTGCTTACGGTGTTGGCGTTGAGAGAGTATTCCCTCTTCACTGCCCCAATGTTAAGGACGTTAAGGTTATCAGACACGGTAAAGTTAGAAGAGCTAAGCTCTATTATCTCCGTGACAGAGTTGGTAAGGCTGCAAAGGTTAAAGAGAAGATCGTTAAGGCTTGATCGACATCTACAGTTTGACAGTTTTAAAGGAGGGGCGGACAGTCCCTCTTTTTACTATCAAAAAAATTGACTGTAACGAAAAATTTGCAAAAAATAAATAGTATTTACAAAATAAATGTGATATAATAAAGACAGAGTTTGTTTGGATAGTGTAATATTACCAATAAAATTACTTACAGTTAGGGTGATGATTGAATGGACACTCAGGTTTTTGATAAGGTTACCGATAAAAAGAATTCGGGAGAGGACGATATTTCAAAGGATAATGCTTCAGAATTCAAAAAAGACGATGAATCAAAAAATTCCAAAAAGAAGGGGAAAAATGCTCCGTCGGAATTTGTCAAGGGCGTATTCGATTGGGCGTCTGCATTCCTGTTTGCAATAGTGGTGGTTGTGCTGGTGCTGACTTTTTGTGTGCGTGTAGTCAGTATTGACGGCGATTCCATGCTTCAGACGCTCCAGGATAAAAACAAGGTCATCGTGACGGGACTGGACTATGATCCTCAGGTGGGCGATATTGTTGTAATAAGCCACGGAGCTACCTTAGACAAGGTCATCGTAAAGCGAGTTATTGCAACGGAAGGTCAGACTGTTGATATAAACGGCGAAACGGGCGAAGTCAGCGTGGACGGGATCGTTCTCGACGAGCCTTATATAAACGGTAAAACCGAGCCGAAGGGTGACGTTGAATTTCCTGTTACGGTTGAACCCGGTACGGTTTTTGTTCTTGGCGACAACCGTCCGATCTCGGACGACAGCCGATACAGCGAGGTCGGCATGGTTGAAGAGGGAAGTATCATCGGAAAGGTACAGTTCAGATTTTATCCTTTCGATAAGTTCGGCAAGGTTGAGTGATTCCTTTAATCCATGACAGGGGTGATGCATCATTTTGGATACTCGAAAATTTTCAGACGATAATGAGATCTCCAGGGAGAATATTCCCGATTGGGACACTATAAATTCCGATGACGATCCTGTGGAAAACGAAGAGTCGGATCAAAAAACGAAGAACAGATCCAAAACCGAACGCCCGTCAAAGTTTATCAAAGGGCTGTACGACTGGATCTCGGCTTTCCTTTTTGCGCTTGTTTTGGTGTTTATGATAATAACATTCTGTTTCAGACTTGTTGATGTTGACGGTTCGTCAATGTATAGAACGCTGCAGGACGAAAACAAGGTCCTTGTAACAGGTCTGAATTATGAACCTGCCGTGGGGGATATCGTTGTTATAAGTCATGGCGTTTCGCTTGATAAAGCGATCGTAAAGCGTGTGATCGCAGTCGGCGGTCAGACGGTCGATATCAATTCCGAAACGGGAGAGGTTATCGTTGACGGAATCGTGCTTGACGAACCTTATATCAAAGGAAAGACAACTGCCGACGGAGATGTCAGCTTCCCCGTTACCGTTGACGAGGGAAAGGTCTTTGTTTTGGGCGACAACCGTCCGATTTCCAAAGACAGCCGATTCAGTGAGGTCGGACTTATTGAAAACGAAAATATTATAGGTAAGGTTTGTTACAGAGTTTATCCCTTTAATGAATTTGGAACGGTTGAGTAAAATATTTATATTTTACCGGAACTGTTTTCGGGGTGAGAATATGAAAAAAGCATTATCACTGACAGCAATTGCTTTGAGTGCGGTTATTCTGTTCGCAGGCTGTTCATTCGGCAGATCCGAAATAAAAAGCGCAGACGATAGGTCTTCCGAATCGAAGTCGGAAGAATTTGAAGAAATGATGAAAAAATACCGGCCGCCTGCGGAAGCTTTCGGGATTGACATGAACAAAGAAGATCCTTCCAATGACGATATCAAGTTCGAGTTTGACGACAAGGGCAGGATTCTTAACTGTTTTTATACTGTTAACGGTATGGAAGTTTTGACCACTTATGATTATGAATTTTATGAGAATAAGGTTTGGGTTCTTTCTTTTGCGCCGGACAGCACGGTTATTGCCGATGAAAAATTTGAGATCGACAATGAATCAGATGATATAGGATTCTCTGAATGCCGAGGTTATTATTTTACCAAAGTTTCGGTTGTATGAGATTTGAGTTGAGTTCGTGTGCTGTTTTTATCAGGACAGTAATTGCTAATAATATTTCAATAAAAGACTATAAGCTGTCAGACTGTCGTTTGGCAGCTTTTTGACAATACTAAAGGAACCACTGATTAAATCACGCCCTACGGGCTTGGCACTCATCTTGCCTGCCTTTCTTCGCAATATGAGCACCAGATTTAATCAGTGCTTCCTAAAGAATGGTGATATTAATGAAAAATAATAAGGGCGGAATCAAAGGCAAACGTCAGAGATTTGCCGAAAAAAATTATACAAAAAATAAAAACAGCTCCAACAGTTCGAGAACGACACAGCGGCCGCAAAACCGCAATGTGAAAAACTCGGCTTCCGGCGCTGCGAAAAAGGAAAAGAAAATGCACCGACCGTCTGCAAATACGAATCTGAGTCAAAATTCTCAGTATATCCAGTGGTTTCCGGGACACATGACAAGAACAAAAAGGCAGATACAATCCGATCTTAAGCTTGTTGATGCGGTGGCGGAAATAGTTGACGC
>CACYDY010000213.1 GCA_902773245.1 uncultured Ruminococcus sp. | reverse complement strand
GGGGGTATGGGTGACGTCAATAAATATTAAATAGAACCAAAGCCTTGGGTCGACAGGAACAAATCCTTAAGTTGTGGACAGTGGATTAACAACATAAAAAATCATAAATGTTTACGATTACGCAACAATTTTTATTAAAAAAAGGGTATAATTAATACTATAAGACCTATTGAACAGATTTGTTTTAATTTCATTCAAGAAAGGATTTGAATAATATGGAAATCACTAAAGAAACTACTATGGGCGAAATGCTCGAATATGACAGAGGGATTGCTGTGGTTTTGATGAACAGCGGTATGCATTGTGTAGGCTGCCCGTCTTCTATCGGAGAGTCACTTGAGGAAGCTTGCATGGTTCACGGACTCGACGCAGACGAGGTTCTCGATGAGATCAAAGACTATCTCGAAAATAAGTAATTCTCCGAAAAGCGGCTTTGTACAGCTGCTTTTTATTTTTTGAAATTATTATCCACAAATTAAGGTATATAAAGCCCGCCGCTGGACATTTTTGGTCGAAAGGTGTATACTGTTTATATGTTATAATTATTAAAATTGAAAGGCAGATAGTATGAAAGTCCTTTGTATTGGAGATGTGGTCGGTTCGGTCGGCTGCAATTATTTGTTAAAAACCCTGCCGCTGTTCAAAAGAGAAAAGAAGATAGATTTTGTGATAGCCAACGGTGAAAATTCCTCGGACGGAAACGGACTTACACCGGCTTCGGCAAAACAGCTCTTTGACAGCGGAGTAAACGTGATAACCTCGGGAAACCATGCTTTCAGACGCAGAGAAAGCTACGATTACTACGACGAATGTCCCGAACTCATTCGTCCGGCAAATTATCCCGATTCGACAACTCCCGGCAGGGGATATACCGTTGTCGATATGCTCAGATACAAGGTTTGTGTGATCAATATGTTAGGCACAATGTTCCTTGAACCATTGGACTGTCCTTTTGCGAAAATTGACAGGATCCTCAAAGAAACAGAAAACTGCAAAATAAGAATACTCGATTTTCACGCAGAAGCAACTGCGGAAAAACGTGCGATGGGATTTTATCTTGACGGCAGCGTTTCAGCCGTTTTCGGTACTCATACCCATGTTCAGACGGCAGACGCTGCGATTCTTCCAAATGGTACCGGCTACATAACCGATGTTGGAATGACAGGAACTATAGATTCTGTTTTGGGTGTAAAAAAAGAGTTGGCAATATCAAAATTTAAAGATAAAATGCCGGTGCGTTTCGATCTTGCGGACGGTGAATGCAGAATGGACTGTGTTCTTTTTGAAATTAACGAAAAAACAGGCAAAACAATTTTGGCTGAAAGGTATTCTGTTTGATTAATACATAGAATAAGGGGCAAGCACATAACGGCTTACCCCTTATTTTTATTTAGCGTAATCGATCGCTCTTGATTCTCTGATAATGTTTACCTTAACCTGACCCGGATAATCAAGGTCGGTTTCGATCTTTTTGCAGATCTCTCTTGCAAGCGGGATCATTCTCTCATCGTTAACGATCTCAGGCTTAACCATAATGCGAATTTCTCTGCCTGCCTGAATTGCAAAGCAGCGTTCAACGCCCTCAAACGACGATGCAACCTCTTCAAGCTTCTGTAATCTCTTGATGTAATTTTCAAGATTTTCACGTCTTGCTCCCGGACGAGCAGCCGAAATAGCGTCGGCTGCCTGAACAATGCAGGCAACAACAGTTTTTGCTTCAACGTCACCGTGGTGAGCATGAATAGCGTGGACAACCTGTTCGCTTTCTTTGAACTTTCTTGCAACATCAACGCCGATCTCAACATGAGAGCCTTCGATCTCGTGATCGAGCGCTTTGCCAATGTCGTGAAGAAGACCGGCTCTCTTTGCAAGTGTGGGATCCATTCCAAGCTCGCTTGCTATCATTCCCGAAAGCAGCGCAACCTCGATCGAGTGATTAAGCACATTCTGACCGTAGCTTGTGCGGTAACGCAAACGACCCAAAAGCTTAACAAGCTCGTGGTGTATGCCGTTGATACCAACCTCAAGAATGGCTCTTTCGCCTTCTTCTTTGATAATCGACTCTACCTCACGGCGAGCTTTGTCGATCATTTCCTCAATTCTTGCAGGGTGGATTCTTCCGTCGGTGATGAGCTTTTCGAGGGCAACACGCGCGATCTCACGTCTTACAGGCTCAAAGCACGAAAGCGTAATTGCTTCGGGTGTGTCGTCGATAATAAGATCAACGCCCGTCAAAGTTTCAAACGTTCTGATATTACGACCCTCACGACCGATGATTCTTCCCTTCATCTCGTCGCTTGGTATCGGCACAACCGAAACAGCGGCTTCGGCAACATGATCGGCTGCGCATCTTTGAATAGCAAGAGAAATAATGTTTCTCGCTCTTTTGTCTGTTTCCTCACGCATTTTCTGTTCAAAATCGAGGATCTTAACAGCTTTTTCGTGGGTCAGCTCTGATTCAAGCGAGCTTAACAAATAATCTTTTGCCTGTTCGGTAGTAAATCCCGAAATTCTTTCCAGCTCATCAAACTGACTCTTTTTGATAGATTCAGCTTCCGCAAGCCTTTCTTCGGCCTGTTTGAGCTTTCCGTTAACCTTTTCTTCTTTCTTTTCGAGGTTATCGGTTTTTCTGTCGAGGGTTTCCTCTTTTTGCTGAACACGTCTTTCCTGACGCTGGATCTCTTTTCTGCGAGCGTTAAGATCCTTTTCGGTTTCGTTTCTGAAACGAAGAACCTCGTCCTTGCCTTCAAGCAGGATCTCCTTCTGTTTTGCTTCTGCTTCCTTGACGGCATCGTCAACGATTCTTTTTGCTTCCATTTCGGCGGAACCGATCTCCGCCTCGGCTATTTTCCTGCGATGATTAACACCGGCAAGAAAACTTGCAACACCTGAAACTATCGCTGCGATAACAATAAGCAGAATAGCCAGCCAAATTTCCATAGTGGTAGTCTGACACCTCCTTGACTAATTTCTTTCAAATTTCAATAATTTAAGAAATAATCAACTCCGGCGCCGTTTTAACAATGCGTTTCAATTTGTGATAACAGAATAAAAAACGCCGGCCGAAAGACTTGTCCGGCATTAAAAAAGCCACAACAACACAAGCTGAGGCAAATCACAATGCACAGCCGAATTTTTAATCTGTTTTATCATTTAAAAGTATTTTGGTATAACATCCGAGCATCGAAAAGCTCAACAAATATCCTACGCACATTCAGGTGCAAGTGATTATCTATACAAAATAAGTTAAAAATAACAGAATACACAAAAATTGATATCAGCATATATAAAAACGGGCTCAACGAGTCCAATTATTAAAGAAGGAACGCAGCCGTTCCAAGGCATAATAAGTAGTCAGGCAGCAAACGAAACGCCTGCTGCAATGCAAAAATGCCCCATATATATTTTAATCCCAATTGCCTTTTTTGTCAATACGTTATAAAAAACTCAGCCACAAAATACAATAAATTTTTATAAATTAGTTTGGATTTTTTTAACAAAAAGTAAATTTTTACGAAATCTTTGTTTCAGCTGTAATAAATTTCATTAAAACACTTGTAAAAATTTCAAAAATAGGATAAAATAATAAGTGAACTTTTATAGGTTTGAACCGATATGTTAAATAATTGAGTTGTTCGGGAAAATGACTTCAAACGGAGCTTTGTCCGTTTTGGCGGATATTTTGTTATGACGCATGGCCGGGGTCTTTTTCCGAGGGGCTGATTGTTGACTGTCGGCATTTGTAATGTTAATTTATTTTTAGGAGGATAAATCAAATGGCAGTAAAAGTTGCAATTAATGGTTTCGGCCGTATCGGTCGTCTTGCTTTCCGTCAGATG
>CACYDY010000212.1 GCA_902773245.1 uncultured Ruminococcus sp. | reverse complement strand
AGCGCCGGCAAAATAGGCTGTCAGGTGGAGATCTCGCCAAAGGATCTGTCAAAGGTTATAAGATTCACATTTTCGGATATTGCAGAATCTTAAATTTAGCTTAATGCAAAGATTTACACGGGTTCGGGGCGTCAGCCCCGAACCCTGCATACATTTACTCTACTCTTAAATTGTGGATAGTGATTGTCAAATACAATAAACTCTATGGTGAACCTTATTTCAGGTGTGGGAAGTTTGAATTATTAGTACAAAAAACGGCTTCAGGTTTAGAATTATCTCCTAACCTGAAGCCGTTTTCGTTTTATCAAGAATACTTTCAAATTCACTTTTGTTATAAATTAAATTAACTGCGCTCAACAAAGCGTTCGTAGTCATATATTGAGGAAATCCAAGCTCCTGCAGCAGCAATTTCCTCAATGCAGAACTGTTTTCACTTCCTGTCAAGCCGTATTCGTAAAAATCAGTTTTGGTTATTTCTCCGATACTTCCGGCAGCTTCTTCGCCGATAACTTTGGCGCCGCTGTTTAAAACCGCATTTGTAATTATTTCGTCGGTCATGCCCTCTACTCCGAGCAATCCCTGCTTTGACGGTTTTGACTTACGCTTTTCTTTTCCCGGTATATCGGGAATGTATGCCTGCTTCAATTGTGAATTATCGGTAATAATTCCTTTCAAGAAGTTTCTTATCACAAAACCTGCCCCGTCGCTGTCGGTAAGAATAACTATTCCTTTTGCGGCTGCAAGCTTTTTGATCACGGTCTTTTTTTCATCGTCTTTAAAAATCCGAAATCCGCCTGTTTCGATTATTGCAGTGTCAAAAAGAGCTGCAAGACGTATTTTGTCGTATCTTCCTTCAACAATGATAGCTTCTTTAATTTTTATCATGCTTATCTGTCCTCGTTTGCGATCATCAAAAGCTTGACGATCAGTAATTCAAGCTGTACTCTGTCGTCTGTTCGTGTGCTTTTCAGCAAAATATCGGTTTGGGTGATAGCGTCAATGCTTTTTCTAAGAACTGCGGTCGATGTTCTTTTGCTGTTGAGTTCGGCTTGTTTCAGTCGGTATTCGGATTTGTAATTGAACCACTTTGAAAGCTCCGTTGAACGGCTGCCGCATTTTATTGCTATTCTCGCGCGATACATATCAACGTAAGCCGCCGCAAGAACTCCCAATATTGCGATCGGCTCTTCTTTTTGATAAATAAGTCTGTCAAGAACCGTGAAAGCAGTCGTTCCGTCATGGTTGATAACGGCTTTTGAAATGTCGAAAATACTTGATTCCAGGTTTTTGGAAACAAGCGTTTCAACGTGCTGATTCGTAATTTCTCCGCCTTCGCCAACGTATGAGCAAAGCTTTTCAAGTTCATTGCGAAGCGCAGTGAGATCGGTTCCGCAGTATTCAATGATCAATGAAGCTGTTTTTTGACTGATGATAATATTTCGTTTGCTTGCCCATGAAATCAGCTTTTTTTGCAGCGCCAAGGGGGTGAGCTTGTTATATTCTACAACGGTTCCTTTTTTAGCGGAAAGCGTTTTTAATTTTTTGTCTTTTGCAGTTGTTTTTTCTTCGGGTTTGGTGGGATAGGTCAGTATTACGATAGTTTCTCCGGAAACGTTTGAGATCAGGTCTATGATCCTGTCACCGTCCGACGATGAGAACTCGGAAAAATCCAGGTCTTTTACAACCACAACATTGTATTCGCTCACAAAAGGTACTACCTGCAGCGAAACGGCAAATTCGTCCACGTCAAAATCGTTGCTGAAAACATGATAGTTAAAATCCGAGGGATTTTTTCCGGCAGTTTTTTCAACCAGCTTTTTTGTGTTGTGAGAAACAAGCATTTTTTCGGTTCCGCAAATGTAATAAAGCGTTCCGAAATCACCCGATGTGAGAAGCTTTTTGAACTCGTTTTCACTAATCTTTGGCATACCTTGTCACTCCTCCTGTGTATTCTCTTGAGATGTCTACATTGTTATTCTTTGAAAAGGTGAGGTCGATCCTGCCGTTTCCGTTGGTAGCTTCAACAACACAAACTCTGTTTTTCAGAAAGCCGCAGGTATCAAAGCATTCATCGCCGTAAGACGAAACGATGATATAAACATCTTCGTCAAAATCAAAATTTTGTGTTGAATTGCCGAGTATTGCAATATCGGGATTTTTAAATTTCGCGGGAAGCTTGCTGAAATCGGCATTCAAAGGACATATTAATATCTCCGTTGAGTAAATGTACAGATATTCCCATGCGCAGCCTTTAACACTTGAAATATTCAGCACGGAATCGCCGAACATATACAAAGTGTAGTCACGGCTGATATTTTCAACGTCAACCGACGAATACCTGAGATAGCTGTATTTGTCATAGTAATAATTTCCGTATACCAAAACTTTTCTGATATCAAAATCGTTGGCTATTCGTCTGCAATAGTCGTAATTGGTTTTGTACGGCGGAATGTCGATCATACAGGCAACCTGTTCATAGTTGGATAATTCGTTTTTTATGGTCGAATACTGATATTTTTCACCGTAAGAATTAAGAACAATCACATTATCACGATTTTTCACCGTAACTGCAAGACCGTTTCCGACATCGAGAACAGACAGAGTTATTTTGTCTGATTTTATCACGGCTTCAATGCAGAAAGACCCAATCAGAACGGCTGCGGAAATCAGAACGCAAACTCCTCTGTATCGTTTTTTCTTGTCAAAAACGATGACAGTCAGTATCATAAAAACTATCAGCCCAAAACCGAAGTACATCAAAGGCGAGTTCGTTTTTACAAAAGAGTAGGGCAGCTTTGAAAACAGGTCGGTTATAAAAATAAAATACTTAGCCGTCAGACCGCTCACAAACATAAGCGGATACGCTAAAACAGTCAGCTTTGCAGCAAAGAACAATACCGACAGGCCGCCGCAGATTATTACCAAACCCGTAAAAGGAACCGTCAGAATGTTAACGATCAGCGTGTAGGGAGAAAACGATTCGGCAACAAAGAAAAGAAGCGGCAGCGAACCGACAAACGCAGCCGTTGAAGTTGACAGCACAGTCACAAATTTTTTTGCAAACCCGTTTTTTACCTCAAAGCGTTCGACTATAAATTTATAAATACGCTGCGAATAAATCAGAATTGAAGCGGTACATGAAAACGACCACAGCATACCGACGTCACCGACATTGAGAGGATTCAGACACAGCAAAAACGCCGCTATTCCCAAGGAATTAAGTCCGTCGCTTCGCTGTGACAGCAAAGGGGAAATTATTGCAATAAGGCTCATTATCATAGCTCTTCTGACAGAGAAGCTGAAACCGCTGACTGCGGCAAAAAATACTACCGGAATGATCTGCATCAAAGCGGAGATGTATTTGTTTTTGTTTGTCACGGATATCAGAGCGGCGAATACACCCGATACGATCGACAAATGTAAGCCCGAAACAACAAGAATGTGTGAGATCCCCAGTTTTTTGAACGGTGTGTAAATTTCGTCACGCAAGTAGTTTTTGTCGCCTGTTATCATGGCGGTGGAGAGCGAAGCTTCGTCGAAGGGGAGATATTTTTGAAACGTCAGGGCTGCATACTTTCTGATATCGTGAAAAATAGAGTAAAATGGTTTGTTTTCGTTTTCTGTTATTTTGTAGTGGCTGTCATTGCTGTATGATGAAATATATGTTGTCAGGAATATGTTTCTTGCCCCGTAATAGGACGCATAGCCGTAGCCTTCTTCGCAGCTTGATTCAAGTTTTGAATGGCATTCAATGAGGTCATAGATTTCAGTCGGTACGGTATAATTTGTTGTCACACTGATGTTTTTTTCATCTTGTTCACCGTTAATAGTTAAGGTCTTTACAGTAAAATGTGTGTTTGTTCCGTTTGTATAAGGGTCGGAAATCACAATACCCGTAAAATCAACGTCTTTATCGTCATACTTTTCAACGATCGGAGTTACATAGTGTTTCTGCACACCAACATACCCAAACATTGCCAGACTTGCAAAGATACAGCAAACTGCAAATGCAGCAGTCTGTTTTTTCTTTACAGCTTTCAGCAGCAGAAATATTATAAATAAAACAAACAACACTGCGGCTGTTTCAAATACCGCAGTGTGAAATGCCGTTGCAAACACAAGCGAAAAGAGCGTGCTAAACCCGATACAAGCAAAAGGTCTTTTCACCCGAGTCACTCCTTTTAATTGTTTTTCGGAAAAAGAGGAAGCTTTTCCAAAAAGATAATGTCGTCACGCTGTGCGGCGTCACCTTCGGCAAGCACAGCGGCTTTTCCCACAATAATACCACCGGCCTGTTCCACCAGATTTTCAAGAACGGAAAGTGAAGCTCCCGTACTGATAACATCATCTACAATAAGAACTCTTTTTTCTTTTAGCTTTTCTGCGCGTTCTTTTGCAAGATAAAGCTTTTGAACGGCGGCTGTGGTGATAGACTTGACTTCAAAAGAAATAGGGTCAATGTCATAAGTCTTAATAGATTTTCTTGCGATTTCATACTGACGGCAGCCCTGCCTTGCCATTTCATAGCAAAGCGGAATACCTTTAGCTTCTGCGGTTATCACGATATCGTGCTCGGGACATTTTTTCAAAAGCTCTCTTGCTGTGGCTTCGGTTATTTCGATATCTCCAAACATAACAAAAGCTGCGATATCAAGGGTATCGCTGACGGGACAAAGCGGCAGCTCTCTTTCAAGCCCTGCAATTTTCATTTTATATGTTTCAGACATAATTATCTACCTCATAAAATAGGCAGCGTCGGTTATCGGATACTATTACGAAACTGCCCTGAATTTTTTATTTTGCGTTTTATTTTTCAGATGATTTTTTCTCCCATAGTCTTTCCGCCAAGCATATGGAAATGAAGGTGCTTTACAGTCTGACCGGCAGCTTCACCGCAGTTGTTAATTATTCTGTATCCGTTATCCAAGCCGAGCTTTTCGGCGATTTTCTGTGCGGCAAGAAAAACTTTTCCAACGAGAAAAGCGTCCTCCTCGGCGATATCGTTTGCACTTGCGATATGCTTCTTCGGAACGATCAAAACGTGAACCGGCATTTGCGGATTCAAGTCGTTGAATGCTGTCACAAATTCGTCCTCATAAACCTTGGTTGAGGGAATATTACCTTTTATGATTTCACAAAAAATACAATCCATATTGAACAACTCCTTATGTATGATTATAACAAATAAAAGTTTAGTTTTGCAACAATTAAATTTTAGCACATTTTATAACATAAGTCAAAATATTTCGTAATTTTTTT
>CACYDY010000211.1 GCA_902773245.1 uncultured Ruminococcus sp. | reverse complement strand
CCCCTAACTAACTGTTCTCACCAAAGTTACCTCGCCGCTCCAAGGCGACGCAAAAAGCGTATTTTTTAAAAATTGATTTCCGTGGGTGACGGCGAAGCCTAATCCCTTTAGGGAGTCGCTGACGGAACAAAGCAGAAAAGATCAACAAATTTCCCTCAGCGAAATCAAAAAAACTATAAATCAAAGCAATTATGAAAATGATACCTTTTGGTAAAAATCAAAGCAGGCAACAGCGTATCGAATTGCCGGTCGGAGAAAGAAAAGTGCTAAATCTTAACCCTTTTGAGAATAATGTATGAATTTACAGGTGGGATATTATGAAGAAAAAGAAAAAAATAATCAGCTTGGTTTTAATTATTGCTGTCTGCTTTGCCGCAGAATGTCTGATCTCAAATTATGATTCGTTGGGACTGATATTCTCGGGAGCGAAAAAGTATTATGTGAATTTTTATTCGGATTCTTTTCAGTGCGATGCGCAGGTCAGCGATATTGTAAATTCGGAGCTTAACTTTAAGGACGGCGATATTTATGTGGAAAATCTTAACTTTCCCTTAAAAAATATTTGTATCGGTCTGTCGGGTAATTATTTAAAACCTGTTCATCTTGAGGTTTCGTATCTTGATGAGAATTTTGCTTACGATGACGGTTATGACTACAACAATTCATATCTGATGATGTACACGGGTATCGACAATTATTGTAATCTGTCATCGTTCGGCAATGCAGACTGCCTTAAAATTCATATCGGTGAAGACGAAGGCGAAGTGCAGATATCGTCAATTGTTCTCAACAGTCCCCATGGATTTGAATTTAGCTTGGTCAGATTTATTATTCTTGTTGGAATACTGTTTATAATATCCGAAGGTATATGGAAACTTAATGTCGAAAAAGCTGATTATTATCTTTTATATTTTATGATACCGATTTTTTGTGTGATCGCCTGCTCGGTGACTGCTTTTACGTCGATTTATGAACATGTGGACTTGCTTGACAGCTTTCCGTCGCAAAATTATTCAGATGAAGATCAATATCGTCAGCTGTTTGAATCATTCCAAAACGGAAAATTAAGTCTTGATCTGGATTACGACATTGACAAGCTTCAGGCGCTTAATTCGCCATACGACAGAAGCGAACGCAATGCCAAGGAAACCACAGGTATTTTTTGGGACAGAGCTTTTTATAACGGAAAGTTTTACAGCTATTTCGGCGCTGCTCCGATTTTTACGGTTTACTATCCCGTTTATATATTAACGCATCATGTTCCGACAACGCTGCTTGTTTCAACTATTCTGTGTTTGTATGCGATAATATTTATATCCTTGCTTTACATTGAATTTATCAAGCATTTTTGTAATGACGTGCCCGTTGTGCAGGCGATTCTGGGTGAGGTTACCGTTCTTTTCGGGTCGGGTATTTTTGCGGCGGCATTCGAGGAGTCGTTCTATTATTTTGCCGTTTTGTCGGGGGTGGCGTGGACTGCCGCATTTTTCTGCTTCCTGCTCAGGGCATATTTTGAAAGCAGCTATTCAAAAAGAATAGTTTTGCTTGTTGTTTCGGGCATTTCGGCTGTGCTGATGACTGCGTCGCGCCCAACTCTGATATTCTATGGCGCGGCGGCTCTGGTTCCCGCAATATTTATTCTAACGGGCAAAGAGGATTCTCTTAAAAACAAAATCAGCTACGTTGTGTCGATCGCTTCGCCGATTGCCGCGGGCGCCGTATTGATAATGGTTTACAATTACAAGCGGTTTGACAATCCTTTCGAATTTGGTTTTAATTATCAGCTGACAGTCAGTAAGGCAAAAGCAAACACGTTCTCGCTGTCAATGATATCGGCAGCGCTGTATCATTATTTTATTCAGCAGCCGAATATTAACACAAAGTTCCCATATATTGAGATAAAGCACAAGGCGCTGGACTGGTACGGCAGATATAACTATAACGGCAGAACGATGGGTATTCTGACATATCCGATGACCTGGGGACTCTTTTTTGCGCCGCTAATATACAGCAAAAAAAACAAGTTCAAAACTGCGTTTGTTCTGACATTTGCCGTGTCGGCAGTGATAATGGCTTATATTGATATGTGCAAGGCAGGATCGCATTACCGTTACACGTTGGATATTCTCATGCCTGTGCTTTTGGTATCCCTGACGGCAGTGTTTGACGTTCAAAGCTCGGTGAAAAAGATCTCCAAAAAGGGTTATATTTTTTGCTATGCTGCAATAACAGCCGCTATGTTTTTAACGATTTACACGGGTTACCTGATGATGTTCGCAAACGAGGGCAGAACCTTGATGGATACATATACAATGATCGGTTACAAACTGAAAAGTATATGAAAATTACCAAAAACTATTGAAAAAACTTCTTGAAAATGTTAAAATATATTATAATCTGATTAGGGAGGTTTTTTTATGAATGATAAGTTCGTTGTGGCGATCAGCCGACAGTACGGAAGCGGCGGTCACGAAATAGGAAGAAAGCTTGCGAAGAAACTTGGTGTGAAATTCTATGACAAGGGACTTCTTGCGCAGATAGCGAAAACTTCCGGTATGTCGCAGAATATTGTTGAATACTATGACGAAATGCCGACCAAAAGCCTGTTGTTTTCGCTTGCTATGGACGCTTATCCGATGTCGTTCGCCGAAGTTCCCCTGAATCAAAAGGTCTATCAGGCTCAGGTCGAAACTATCAAGCAGCTTGCCGACAAAGAGCCTTGTGTGATAATAGGCAGATGTGCGGACAGCATTCTCAGCGGTGACCCGAAGCTTGTTTCCGTATTTCTCCATTCGGATATGAACACCAAGATCGAACGTGTCATGGAGCGTGATAATCTGCCCCGTGACAAAGCAAGAGAAAAAATTATTAAAACGGACAAAAAACGAGCTTCGTTCTATAATTTTTATTCTTTGGACAAAAAGTGGGGAGAAGCCAATTCTCACGATCTGACGATCGACAGCGGAAAGCTGGGAGTTGACGCAACGACGGT
>CACYDY010000210.1 GCA_902773245.1 uncultured Ruminococcus sp. | reverse complement strand
ATGCCCCTAACTAACTGTTCTCACCAAAGTTACCTCGCCGCTCCAAGGCGACGCAAAAAGCGTATTTTTTAAAAATTGATTTCCGTGATCAAACGGCCACACGACCGCAGGTAATGCCGCCTGACATTTTGTAACGATAAGTTAACTTCCGCTCATCGGCTGCCCACTAAAATTATACACAATGTATCAAACGATCGTGCCGCCGCCGACTACAACATCGCCGTCATAAAGAACGACCGACTGTCCTTTGGTGATTGCTCTTTGCGGTTCGTCAAACTCAACCTTTAACGTATCTTCATCTATCTGAACTGCGGTTGCCCACTGCTCGGCTTGTCTGTATCTTACCTTTGCTTTTACTCTCATAGGGGTGTACAAATCAGCCACAGAAATAAGATTTACCGACTTTGCCATTACCCGAGAAGAATAAAGATCCTCATTTTCACCCAAAACAACTCTGTTATTCTCGGTGTCTATTTCTATAACATACATCGGGTGCGGCAATGCAAGTCCCAGACCTTTTCTCTGACCCACGGTGTAGCGAATTATCCCCTTATGTCTGCCCAATAAATTTCCGTTCTTGTCGACGAAATCTCCCTCGGGAAAAGTTTTTCCCGTATAGTTTTCGATAAAATCGGAATACTTTCCGTTCACGACAAAGCAAATATCCTGACTGTCATGTTTTCTTGCATTTACAAAACCGTTTTCCTCGGCAATTTTTCTCGCCTGAGGTTTACTGATTTCTCCGAGAGGAAACATAACGTGAGAAAGCTGCTCCTGAGTCATGGAATAAAGAACATAACTCTGATCTTTATTCTCGTCAACAGCTTTTTTGAGCAAATATCTGCCGTTTTCGCTGTTATAATCTATTCGCGCATAGTGTCCCGTAACCACATAGTCATATCCAAGCTCCTTTGCTCTTGAGAACAGCTTGTCAAATTTTAAGTAGCGGTTGCAGTCAATGCACGGATTGGGAGTTCGTCCGTTTTCGTATGCGTCGACAAATTTATCGATGACGTCTTCCTTGAATCTGTCTGAAAAATTAAACACAAAATACGGCATTGAAAGCTTATGCGCAACACTGCGCGCGTCCTCAACGTCGTCCAGCGAACAACAGGTGTTCTCCCGCACGTCAACGTCATCATTATGAAAAAGCTTCATCGTGACTCCCATGCATTCAAAGCCTTTTTCCTTTGTCAAAAATGCGGCAACGCTCGAATCAACACCGCCGCTCATTGCTATCAGCGCTTTTCTGTTCATATCAGCCCAACTCTATCATTCTGTCAATACAAACTTTTGCCTTGGCTCTTGTTTCGTCGTCAAGAACGATCTCTTCTCCGCCCTCGCCTATCATAATATTATAAACATCAACAAGCGTGGTTGATTTCATATTCGGGCAAATGAGATTTTTGGAAAGCGGATAGAACTTCTTTCCCGGACAATCATAAGCAAGATGTGTCGCAATCGAAATTTCCGTTCCGATAATAAATTCCTTTTTGTCGGATTCTTTTGCATAGTTCATAATAGCGGTCGTTGAACCGACAAAATCGGCAAGCTCCACTACACTCGGAATACATTCGGGGTGAACAAGCATTTCTGCATTGGGGTGAAGAGTCTTTGCTTCAACAGCTTCTTTCTTTGTCACTCTTGCATGAATAGGACAGCCTCCGTTGAGAAGCTTTATATTCTTCTCGGGAACCTGCTGAGCAACAAAATTTCCGAGATTGCAGTCGGGAATGAACAGGATATTCTTATTGTCAAGCTTTTTTACAATTTTAACCGCAGACGAAGACGTTACACATACATCGCATATTGTTTTCAAATCTGTTGTTGTATTTATGTATGCCACAACTGTATAGTCGGGATATTTCTCTTTGACCATTGAGATCATTTCTTTATCCATTTGCTCTGCCATCGGACAGCCTGCGATCGGATTTGATAAATAAACTGTTTTTTCGGGGGAGAGCAGCTTTACTGTTTCAGCCATAAAACGGACTCCGCACATGATCACCGTTTTGTTTTCAACCTGTGAAGCTTTAACGCTCAATTGGAAAGAATCGCCGGTGAAATCGGCAATCTCGGTAATTTCTCTTGTCTGATAGCTGTGCGCAAGGATACAAATATCCTTTTCCTTTTTCAATCTCAATATTTCCTGCTGAAGTTCGGGAATGTTCATTTTGATCAATACTCCTTTGGGTATTCGACTTTGTGTACAATCTCTGTCACGTACACATATACTGACATAATTACTAAAAATGAACAATTTTAAAAATTGCACAAAAAGTTTGAAAGAGGACAATTAAAGTTTTTGCCCAGCTTTTTTCAAAAGGCGCCCCGCAGGAAGTGCCCTTGGGGTACTGGCGGTTT
>CACYDY010000209.1 GCA_902773245.1 uncultured Ruminococcus sp. | reverse complement strand
TTTTTTCTTCAACACCTTCCGAGCCACAGCCGCATAATAATGCTGTTATCAATAACAATGAACATAACGAATATCTTTTTGCTTTTTGGGGAAGTAAACTCATTTTAATAATCACTCCTTGTGAGCATTGTACAGTAATATTATATAATTTATTCGCTTGGATTTCAATAATCAAATTTATACCGGGCGAACGCCCGGAGGTAATGCCGCCTTATATTTCGTAGCGGTAAGTTTGCTTCCGCTCGACAGCTGCCAACTAAAACTATTCACTTGGTTTTATAGTAAAAGACATCAATACCCACAAACCCGGTCAAACAATAAAACAGGACACCCGAATTTGAGCGTCCTGTAAAAATATACAATTACTTCTTTGGTTCAAAGCCTTCCGGTGCGGTTACTTTATCACTTCCGAAATAGATATCATACCAAACCAGGAAGATATAAACAGTCCATACCTTACGGCTGTTATCCTCTTTTCCGTTGTAGTGATCGTCAAGGAATTTGATAAGCTCCTCACTGTTGAAGAACTGCTTTGCCGTTTGAGAATTGAACGTATCTTTGACTATGTTGTAATACTTTTCGTCTTTGAGCCAAACTCTTGTCGGAACAGGGAAGCCGAGTTTTTTCTTTTCTGCCGACGCTTTGGGCATATGGCGAAGCGCAGCTTTACGCATTGCATACTTGGTGTTTTCCTTGTTTACTCTGAGCTGATAGGGGATAGTTCTTGCCACCTTGAAAACTTCTTTGTCAAGGAACGGAACACGAAGCTCCAACGAGTTTGCCATTGACATTCTGTCGGCTTTCAAAAGAATATCTCCGACCATCCAAGTGTTAATGTCCAGGTACTGCATTTTTGTGATGTCGTCGTAATTCTTTGCGCGGTCGTAATATTTCTTGGTATACTCCTGCGGCTCATGCGCTATAGAACCGTCTTTGAGTATCTTCTGCTTCTCCTTTTTGTTGAACATGAACGCATTGCCGATGAATCTTTCTTCAACGCTCAAAGCGCCGCGCAGAATAAAGTTTCTGCCTTTGAATTTCGGCAAAGGTCTGACTACGTTCGCCAAAAACTTTCTAAGACCGAGAGGGAGCTTCTGATAGCCTCTGAGAGAATTTATCTCGTTGTAGATAGTATATCCGCCGAACAGCTCGTCTGCGCCTTCACCGGAAAGAACAACCTTTACATACTCGCTCGCAAGCTTTGAAACAAAGTAAAGAGCAATACACGACGGATCTGCAAGCGGCTGATCCATGTGATACTGAACCTTGCGGATATTCCCCCAAAATTCCTCACTCGAAATAATTTTATACTTATGATCTACACCGATTTTCTCGGAAAGACCTTTCGCCCAGTCGATCTCGTTGTACTTTTCGCCAAAGTCGAAGCCTACTGTGAAAGTTTTCTGATCGGCAAAATACGTCGAAACATAGCTGCTGTCAACACCGCTTGAAAGGAAGCAGCCGACCTCAACATCGGAAATCTTATGTGCGTCAACGGACTCTTCAAAAACCTTTTCGATAGTATCGACAGCTTCGTCTTCTGTCAGATTATCATTCGGCTCAAAGGTTGCTTCCCAATATCTTGTTGTTGTAACCTTTCCGTTTTTGTACCAAAGATAGTGACCCGGAAGAAGACAGTAAATACCCTCAAAAAATGTTTCGGGGGGGAGAGCATACTGGAAAGAAAGGTAGCTGTCAAGAGTTTTTCTGTTAAACTTCTTCTGATACTTCGGAAATTCAAGGATACTCTTTATTTCGGAGCCGTATACAAAATGCTCGCCGATCTGCGCATAATGCATAGGTTTTATTCCGAAGAAATCTCTTGCTATAAAAAGAGAATCGTCTTTCATGTTATAAATAGCGAAACCAAACATACCTCTGAGTCTGTCGAGAACCTTCTCGCCCCATTCCTCAAAGCCGTGAAGAATGACCTCACTGTCCGTTTTTGTATAGAACTTATAACCCAGATCTATAAGCTCTTTTCTTAAAATCTTATAGTTGTAGATCTCACCGTTGAAAGTAAGAACCATACTTTTATCATGATTATAAATAGGCTGACTGCCGTTATCAAGGTCGATAATACTCAAACGGCGAAAACCCATTGAGATCTTATCGTTAGTATAATAGCCGTCGCTGTCGGGACCTCTGTGAGTGATAACGTCTGCCATTCTGTGAATAACATCGTTATTCTTGTCAAGCTTCCCGGTAAATCCGCATATACCGCACATAAGCAGAATCTCCTTTTCTTACAAAACTTCTGTCTTTATCAGTCGCCGATCAAAATAAACCCGATCGGTGTTTCACTTATTATGATTTATTCCAACATAATTTATATGTTACCATAAATAAACTTTTATTTCAAGGGGTGATTGAATTTTGTATGGTAAAAAGCGGAAAATACCGATAAACACATAAATTACTGTGAACTTTTCATAAAACGCCGTTTATTCCTCAATTTGCTTCAAAACGAGTTTTTTAACAGCCGTCCGCAATTTTGAAAAATCACGAGCCTCCTGCTGCAAATTCACAAAAATCCCTCATACAGCACAGCTCACATTCGGGTTTTCTCGCCTTGCAGACTGCACGTCCGTGCAAAACAAGCCGATGACAAAAATCATTGGATTCATTCGGGTCAAGAACCTCTCTCAGAATAAACTCTATTTTTTTTGCGTCTTTAATATTATGAAACCCAAGACGTGAGGTTATTCTTATGCAGTGAGTATCAACAACCACCGCAGGCTTTTTGAAAATATCTCCGACAACAAGATTTGCGGTTTTTCTTCCGATACCGGCAAGCGTTGTTAATTCTTCGATAGTCCCCGGAACCTTTCCGTTAAAATTATAGCAAATCTGCCGGGACATTGTAACGATATCACGTGCTTTTGTTTTGTACAGTCCGCAGCTTTTGATACATTCTTCAACATCTGAAACTTCTGCCTTTGCAAAATCATCGGCAGTTTTGAATTTCTCAAACAGCTGAGGAGTTACCATATTAACTCGTGCGTCCGTACATTGTGCGGCAAGCCTGGTTGCAATGAGAAGCTGAAGCGGATCTGTGTATACCAAAGAACAGATCGCTTCGGGATACTCTTTTTTCAGCGCATTCACCGCAAGCTCGGCTCGCTTTTTTGGTGTTATATTTTCCATTTTTACCTCTTTTTATATATTCACAAATCAATTTGATTTCCGCAATTTACACAAAACTCCAACATAAACGCAAACACAGCCGACGTTTATGTTGGAATATAAAATTAAAATAAATAAATTATATAAGTCAATATATCTTTAAAACTATAAATAAGCAAATCTATTAAACAATAGTCAAAATGCACAAATGTTTTATAAAAATGCCTTTCAGCGGCATTTTTTTGGAGCAATATATCGTTAAGGGCGCTGCCCTTAAAAGCCCGCCAAAGGCGCTGCCTTTGGAAACCGCCAGCTTTTTGTAAAAAGCTGGGCAAAAACTTTAATTGTCCTCTTTCTAACATTTTTGTGCAATTTTTAAAATTTCTCATTTATAGTTTAAAAAACATCACAAGCTCACCGAATAGCCGCCGAGATATCTTTCCGCTTTGTCAATAACTCTCAAATCATTTTCATAGCAGCACATTTCTCTCGCTTGGCTGAAAGAAACCCATATGAAATAGTCTATTTCACTTTCCTGAATGTGAACTTCATCGGAAATCGCCTCGGCAAGAAAAAACACAACTCTTTTTCGAACCTTTCCGAACGGGCAGTAATCGCTTGTTTCTCTGAAACCGGGGTGAAGCTTTACGTCCAAGTCCGTTTCTTCTTTTATTTCTCTGACAGCGGTCTGTCGTTCATTCTCGCCAAGCTCCACATGACCTTTCGGGAACGACCAATACTTTCCGTTTTTATTCTTAACAAGAAGTACCTTTATATCGTCGGGGGTTCTGTGAAAAACTATTGCGCCGCATGACTTTTCGTAAAGACAGCTTATTCTTCCAACACGAAAATTTCTCA
>CACYDY010000208.1 GCA_902773245.1 uncultured Ruminococcus sp. | reverse complement strand
TTTGCTTTTAACAAAACTGTTGCTGTCTTTGTATTTGCTTTTAAAATCGGCATCAACATTTCTCATGCTTTCACCGCCTTAATATTCCGTGAGTTGGCATGTAAAAGATTTATACCATTTTTCGCCGCCGAAAAAGCCCAAGGTTGCGTATGTAACATCTGAGATATAGAACTCACCGTCTTTATAATCATTCGTTTCTTCGTTCCAATACGTTACGCTGACCTTACGTTCGATTTCATTTTCCATATCTGTTCTGATTATGTTTTGTAAAAGCTCCTTATCCGATTGGGACATTGGACAAAACGTAAGCTGAATGCTTGTTTTGTATTCCGGGCTTGTGGTTCTGTGGAGTTTAATATCGGCATCACGATACGCTTCAAGCTCGGTTCTTTGGTTTGGCGTCGTAACATATCCGTCGTCAGTCAAGAAGCTGTTTGGAAGTTCTTTCGAACCGAATTTTATTAAAAAATTACTCATCAATCAAAAACTCCCTTTCCCCCGTGCCTGCGTTTGTACGCACGGTTCTTCTTTACCATTTTTTGAAACAGGATATCACTGTCAAGCGTTATTGTCATTTCATCGGAATTGTTATCAACATCTTTGCAGTGATCGTAGAACATTTTCAAATACATTAATATCTGCTGCAAAATTTCGGTGTTTTCTCCGTTCCCGCTGTCGATCATGCCTTGAAGCTTGCTCAGCGGAGAAACTACCTCGGGGTCGCTGTAAGCATTCTTGTTATCACCAACCATGGCTATAGTCGGCGCTTTGACAAGACCGCCGCTCGCAAGACGAGGTATCCTCGGAACTTCGTCGGGCATAGAAAAGAACCAATCTTGTCCGAACAGATTTCCGATACTGCCAACAAAATCACCCACTCCGTCAACAATTGATTTCAACACACCGTAAAGAGCAGACCATACCGTATTTAATGCATCTATGACTAAATTCAACGCTCCTTTGATAACTCCCCAGATGATTATACAAATACCGTGTACAAACTCACAAAAGCCCAAAAACGCTTTTTCGATATCTCCCGTAAAAATTCCTGTGATAAAATCAAGAATACCTTGAAGCATTCTGACGAGTCCTCGCACCACATCTATGATTATTCCGACAACATCAACAACCATATCCCACAGTGATTTTAACGCACCCATCACGCCCACCATGATACGTTTGATAAACGTATCGTAAAGCGGTCTGAGAAATCCGTTCCAAAGGGCGGTAATTGTGTCCATAAGGCTGCTGATAAATTCAAGAACACCGCTCCAAAGCTTGCTTAAATGGTTATCCCAAAGCTCCCCCACGGAATCTATGATATAATCAACAAGCGGAGTTATATAATTGTTCCAAAAGTCCAGAACGACCGTTTGAACATCAAAAAAAGCTTGTGTCAACCTGTCAAAAGCGTCCGCTCCTGTATCGTCCCACCAGTCGGTTAAGGTTGTTCCTATATCTTCAAGGATACCTCCGAAAGTCGACATCGCATTTGCGGCATTGCCGTTTAATCCGTCAAAGAATTCGCCTATTGTATCATTATTTTCGACTGTCCAATCCTCAAAATTTTTCGACGCAATATCAAGTCCGCCTGCAAAAACATCGGCAAAAGACAAGGAGAAAACACTCGCGCCGCCGAGCAGATCGGCATACCCTGTGGAAAGCTCATCACTGCATCTCTCCTGACTTGCTGCGGCTTCGTTTAAAATATTTGTAATACCGTTTGATGTTTGTGTTGCAGTATTTTGAAAATGTTCTTTTATTCTGTCGGAATACTCGATTATTTTGTCGCCGTATTTATCAAGATATTTCTCAATGCCCTTTTGAGCGGTATCGGCGGCAGCCTGAATATTTCTTTTAACTGAAGAAACAAGCGGTTCAAATGTTTTCAGCGTGTTTTCCAGCTGTTTTTTCAATCCGTCAAATTTTGTCAGATCTATGCTTTGTTTTAATCCGTCGACACTGCTTTTGGCAAGCTCCGCACTCTCGGCGATGTTTTCGTTCTTTTCAACTTCTTTGCTGTCGTCACTGCTTTCTTCCTCTTCCGGCAGCGACAAAAC
>CACYDY010000207.1 GCA_902773245.1 uncultured Ruminococcus sp. | reverse complement strand
GTGCAATGTGTAAAATCAAAAAACACACTTGAAATTCATCAAGCGTGTTTTTATAACCTTTATTGTCACTCCAGCTCAAATGCGCCGGTGTAAAGCTGATAATACTTGCCCTTTTCGGCGATAAGCTGCTTGTGGCTGCCTCTTTCGATGATCCTGCCAAGCTCCAGAACCATGATAACATCGGAATTTTTGACTGTCGACAATCTGTGTGCGATAACAAAAACCGTTCTTCCGTGCATCAGCGAATCCATACCCTTTGTCACAAGCGACTCGGTTCTTGTGTCGATAGACGACGTTGCTTCGTCGAGGATCATAACCGGCGGATCTGCAACCGCAGCTCTTGCGATCGACAAAAGCTGACGCTGTCCCTGTGACAGACTTCCGCCCGTGCCGTCGATCATCGTGTCATAGCCGTCAGGCAATCTCGATATAAAATCATGCGCATTTGCAAGCTTCGCAGCCGCAATACACTCTTCGTCGGTGGCGTCCAGGTTTCCGTATCTGATATTGTCCATTATTGAACCCGTGAACAGATTGGTTTCCTGAAGCACCATTCCGAGCGAGCGTCTGAGATCGGATTTTTTGATCTTGTTGATATTAATTCCGTCATAGCGTATCTTTCCGTCGGCGATGTCGTAAAATCTGTTGATAAGATTTGTAATAGTCGTTTTGCCTGCGCCTGTTGCTCCTACAAATGCAACCTTTTGTCCCGGCTCGGCAAAAATGGTTACATTGTGAAGAACGATCTTCTCGGGAACATATCCGAAATCAACATCGTGAAGTCTTACGTCGCCCTTAAGCTCGGTATAGGTTATCGTGCCGTCGCCGTGAGGATGTTTCCAAGCCCAAAGTCCCGTTCTCTCTTCGCATTCGGTGATCTTTCCGTTCTCACGCTTTGCATTGACAAGCGTTACATAACCGTCGTCTACTTCGCTCTCCTCGTCCATAAGAGAGAATATTCTCTGTGCGCCCGCAAGCGCCATAATTATCGAGTTAAACTGCTGCGAAACGTTTCCTATCGGGACGCTGAAGCTCTTTGAAAGCTGCAAAAACGACACTATTGCGCCGACTGTCAGCGCGCCTCTGCCCGACAGCGCAAGCACAGCCCCGACAATCGCAACAACCGCATACTGCAAATTACCGATATTCATCATGATGGGCATAAGCATATTTGAAAATTTGTTTGCGTTGTAAGCCGACTCGTAGAGTTCGTCGTTAAGAGCGTCAAAATCTCTTTTGGCTTCTTCTTCGTGACAGAAAACCTTAACGACCTTTTGACCTGTTATCATCTCTTCGATATATCCGTTGACCTTACCGAGAGAATGCTGCTGACCGATAAAGTATTTTCCGCTTCTGCCGCCGACATTCTTTACTACAAACATCTGAACCACAACAAAAAGAACAACCACGATCGTCAGATACCAGCTTGTGTATAACATTCCGCAGAATACTGCGACAATAGTTATCACGGAGTTGAAAACCTGAGGAATACTTTGGGAGATCATCTGACGAAGCGTATCGGTATCGTTTGTGTAAAAGCTCATAATATCGCCGTGCGAATGAGTGTCGAAATATTTTATCGGCAGCGTCTGCATATGCTCGAACATATCGTCACGAACCTTTTTCAGAACACCCTGAGATATCGTTATCATCAAACGCTGATAAAGATAAGCCGCTATGATACCCGAAGCGTAGATGAACGCCATTATTATCAGCGCCCTTGTAAGCTTCGAAAAGTCGGGATCCACCTGATCAACAAGCGGCATAATATAGCTGTCGATCAAAACCTTCAAAAACATAGAGCCGATAACGTTAACTATGGCGCTGACAACTATACATATCAAAACAAAGAAAAATCTGAGCTTGTAGCTTGAGAAAATGTATGCCAGCAGTCTTTTCACGGTAGAGCCGTCGATTTTCGGCATTTGATGTCCGCCCTTTGGCGGCTGCTTTCTCTCATCGTTCGTATCGGCTGATCGTTTTGCGGCTTTTTCGATATTGACCGCATCGTTCGGCTTCTTTGCGGTCTTTTGGGTTTCTGCCGCAGTTTTCGAATTTTTTGCGGTGTTTTCGGTTTCTGCCGCAGCGTTCGGTTTCTCGGCGGATTTTGCCGCAGCTGCGGTCTTGTTTTTTGCGGATTTCTTTTTACTCTTGCTCATCGTCCCGACCTCCTTTCACCTGTGATTCATAAACCTCTCTGTAGATCTTGTTTGTTTTCATAAGCTCTTCGTGAGAACCGAATCCGTTGACCTTACCGCTTTCAAGAACTATAATTTTGTCTGCGTCCTCAACGGAGGATATTCTCTGCGCGATGATAAATTTTGTAGTATCGGGGATCTCCTCGGCGAACGACTTTCTTATCAAAGCGTCGGTTTTTGTGTCAACGGCGCTTGTCGAGTCGTCAAGAATAAGTATCTTCGGCTTTTTGAGCAATGCCCGTGCAATGCAAAGACGCTGCTTCTGACCGCCCGAAACATTGGTTCCGCCCTGCTCGATATGAGTATCGTACTTGTCGGGGAACTTTTCAATAAAGTCATCTGCGCAAGCCAGCCTGCACACTCTGACAATATCTTCGTCGGTTGCATTCGGATTACCCCAACGAAGATTCTCTTTTATAGTACCCGAAAAAAGAACGTTTTTCTGAAGCACCATTGCGACCTCGTTTCTGAGCGTTTCGAGATCATAATCACGAACGTCCCTTCCTCCGACAAGAACTCTTCCTTTTGTAGCGTCGTAAAGTCTTGGTATCAGCTGCACCAGACTTGATTTCGACGAACCCGTACCGCCAATGACTCCGATAGTCTGACCTGATTTTATTTCAATGTCAACATCGCTCAGACAATACTTGTCGCTTCCGTTATAGCTGAACGAAACGTTTTCAAACTTGACCGAACCGTCGCCGACCTCTTTGATCGGGTCGTCGACGTTCTTTAAATCGGACTCCTCCGTCAGAATTTCGTAAATTCTTTCCATAGACGCTCTTGAAATTACAACCATCATAAATATCATCGAAAGCATCATCAGATTCATGAGCATCTGCATAAGATAAGCAAACATACTCGTAAACTGACCTGTAGTCATTCCGAGCGCAGGATCGTTGTGAGCAGATACAATAAGTCTTGAACTGAACCATGAGATCAGTATCATTGACAAATATATCACAAACTGCATAAGCGGCATATTAAAAATAATAATTTTCTCCGCCTTTAAAAACAGGTCGTAAATTTGTTTTGAAACGTCCTTGAATTTTTTGTCCTCATGATCTTCACGCACGAACGATTTAACAACACGTATTCCGTGGAGATTTTCACCGACAATATTGTTGAGCTTGTCGTATGTTTTGAATACCTTCTCAAATATCGGGTGTGCGTTGGAGAATATCAGCACAAATCCGATAGCAAGAATTGGAATAACTCCCAAAAGGATCGTTGCGACCTTCGAATTGATCCTGAAAGCCATTATCAGGCTGAAAACGATCATAGCAGGACTTCGGAACGCAGTTCTCACTATCATCATATAGGCATTCTGAACGTTTGCGACGTCGGTCGTCAGACGTGTTACGATACTTGATGTCGAGAACTTGTCGATATTCGAAAAAGAAAAGCTCTGAACGTTATAGTACATATCCTTTCGCAGATTTTTTGCAAAGCCTGCCGCAGCTTTTGCAGCATACTTTCCGGCAAGCGCTCCAAACGTAAGCGATACCAGACAGCACACAACAAGCAGACCGCCCGTCCGCATAATATACGACATATCGCTTTTGTTGATTCCAAAGTCGATGAGATTCGCCATAAGAAGCGGAATTATAACCTCCATAATAACCTCGCACACAACGAACAGCGGGGCTAAAAAGGAAGGAACCTTATATTCTCTCACCGAGCCTAAAAGGCGTTTTATCATTTTTTTCACTCCTTGTCTTAATACTCGAAATCTAAAAGATTTAGCATATTAAAGTTTTGATCAAACTTTTTCAAAAGTTTGCGGTTTCCAAAGGCAGAGCCTTTGGTCGCT